>NZ_JBQLZP010000401.1:0-15619 GCF_052168335.1 Roseicyclus sp.
TAACCGCCACCGCCACGACGGACATGAGAAGCAGCAGCGCCACCACCGGCCCGCCGAGATCGACGAGCCCGGAGAGGTTGGACATTCCGGCCGCGATGTTCATCCGATCACCTCCACGCCGTCGACGCGGCTTTCGACGCTCAATCCCTCCGCGCAGGCACTCGCCTCCGCCCCCGCGCAGGTGTCGACGCCGTTGATCAGGACCCGCCCGAGCGCGTCGCAGGACAGGCCGCCCATGTCGAACTCGCGCACGCGCGGACGCCCGGCGGGCAGCGCGCCCAGATCGAGCAGCGTCAGCCGCTCGACCGCGCCATCCGTCGTGAAGAGCACCGTCTCGAAGACCACCTGTCCGAGATCCGCCCCGAGCCCGTTCTCCGCCAGGAAGGTCAGCCTGCACGCGCCCTCGACCTGAAGGACGCGGTTCAGCTCGATCCCGAGCGCCGGCACCGCCTGCTGCACCGCCTCCTGGGCCGCCGCCCCCGAAGCGAGGGCGGCGGAGAGGATTGCGGCACAGGCGGCCTTGCCACGCGAAACCGCCATCAGAAGTCCCACGCGCGCGTCAGCGTCAGCCGCGCCGTCCGCCCGCGCCCGTCCTCCTGCGCGAGCGCATTTCGGAAGGACCGGTCGAAGACGTTGTCCACCCCGAAGCGGACCTCGAACCCCTCGAGCGGGCCCTCCTGCGGCGCGTAGCTCGCGAAGAGCGTGTGCGTCGCGTAGCCGGGGAAGAGGTTCTGCTGCGTGCCCCGCGCCCTCGCATAGTCGCGCTCGGCGAAGGCGTTCACGGTCCAGCCGAAGCCGAGACCGCTCGGCGCGTCGCGGCGCCCGAGGGTCAGGTGCAGGCTGTCCTGCGGAAGCTGGCTCCAGACCTCGTCGTCGGTCAGGTTGCGCCCCTCGATCATCGAGAGGGCGAGGTTGCCGTACCACGTCTCGCTGACCCAGGCGGCCTCGACCTCGATCCCGTAGATCTCCGCCTCGCCCGCGTTGCGGTAGGCGGGCGTGCCGGGCACGAAACTCAGCTCGATCAGGTCCTCGATGAAGGAGTAATGCGCCGTCACCCGCGCGTCGAAGGCGTCGTCGGGCATCAGGAGGCCCGCGGTCGAGTAGGTGAAGCCGAGCTCCGCGCTGCGGGCGGTCTCGCGCTCGAGGTCGACGGCGGCGGCGGCGTTCCGCGGCGGGCCCGCGCCGAAGACCTGGTAGGTATAGAGCTCGTCGAGCGTCGGCGCGCGCTGCGTCTGCGCCAGCGAGCCGAAGAGGCCGACGCTGTCCGAGATCTCGTAGGTGAAGGCGATCTTGGGCGAGATGGCGAGGATCTCGGCCGTCTCCTGGCTGTCGAAGGCCGAGCCGGGGTTGTCGCGGCCGGGCTCGTTGCGCGCCCATTCCAGCCGCAGGCCCGGCACCAGGACGAGGCCGTTGCCGAAGTCGAGCTCGCTCTGCGCGAAGACGGCGACCCGCGTGGACGTGCCTTCGGGATGGAACGGGATGAAGGTCGAGACGTCGGCCTCGGCCACCCGCTCCTGCCGCAGCACGGTCGCGCCCCAGATCAGCGTGCCGTCGATGTTTCCGAAGGTCGTCCCGGTCGTCACCCGCGCGTCGAGCGAGAGGGTGCGGTAGGCGTAGGTCGTGTCCTCGAAGAAGACGCTGGGGCTGGCGACGCTGGCGTCTTCCTGCCGCACCCGCGTATCGGCATAGGCCAGCGTGACCTCGAGATCGCCGAAGGCCTCGGCGGATTCGAGGATCGCGCTGACGGTCGTGTCGGTGGTGCGCCGGTCGATCGTGCCGAAGAATGGCTGCGCGCCGGTCTGCGAATACTCGGTGTCGGCGAGGTCGCTGTCCCAGCGCTCGAGGATCACGCGGAGCGAACGCGCCTCGGAGAAGTCGTAGGTGAGGCTGACGACGCCCGAGAAAGCCTCGAAGGCGGAGCCGGGGATCGTGGTGCCGCCGCCATCGGCATAGTCGTCGGCATGGCGGAAGTTGAGGTTCGCGAAGAGCCCGAGGTTCTCGTCGAACCGCGTGGCGTAGCGGAGCGCGGCATTGCCGCCGAGCCCGTTGGTCTCGCCCCCGAGCGTCAGGCGGAGCTGGCCGTCCTGCCCCTCGGTCAGGATGTCGTCCACGTCGCAGGTCTCGAACCGGATTACCCCGCCGATGGCGGCGCTCCCGTAGAGCGTGGCCGAGGCCGGTCCGCGCAGCACCTCGACGTTGCAGTAGAGGTTCGGGTCGGAGAAGACCGATCCCATGCGGTACTGCTCGTAATACTGCGTGGCCCCGTCCTGGAGGACGACGATGCGCCCTTCGTCGCCCGCGGGCACCTCGCCCCAGCCGCGGATGTTGAAGGTCTGGCCCAGCACCCGCTCCGAGCCGATGGCCTGGACGCCCGGCACGGCCTCGAAGAACTCGCCGACCGTGGTGGCCTGCTGCTGCGCGATCTCCTCGCGGTCGATCACCGTGACGGCCTGCGGCGTGTCGAGCGCCACCTGCTCGGTTCCCCAGCCCAGGACGATCCGTCCCAGCGGCGTCGTCGTCTCCTGCGCATGTCCGGGGAGGGCCGAAACGGCCATCGTGACGGACAGCGCCGTCGTCGCCCCCAGACACGCGCGCATCCCATGGTAGGCCATGCTGCCCTCGCGCGTTTCGTGATGTCGTGGTGAGGTGCTGGCCTTGTCTCGGCTGGCGGTTCGGGCGGCGGTCCTGTTCCGACGCGGCCCCGATGAGGTCGGTTAGTATGACCTAGCAAAAGAGTCAAGCATTCGGGCCGATGCCGTCCCCGAGCCGCGCAAGCCCCGCCGCCATGGCGCTGAAGGCCTCGAGCCGGTCGCCCTCCGAGGCGCGCTTGCCGAAGAGCTGGAGGATCAGCGCGCCCTCGGCGTCGAAGGCCTCGATGCTGAGGGCCGCGCCGCGCCGGGTCGGCTTGTCAACCAGCCAGACCTCCGCCACGCGGTCGAGCCGCAGGTGCAGGTTGAAGCGCGGGTCGAGCACGTTCTGCCAGGGGCCCATCTCCTTGAGGGTGGCGATGGGACCGGAGTGGATCTGGATGCAGCCGCGATTGCCCACGAAGAGCATGATGCCGATGCCCTCAGCCGCGCAGGCGATCAGCGCGGCGTTCAGCGCCGAGGGGGCGAGGGCCACGGCGAGCGGCTCCCCCGCGATCCGGTAGGCGCCGAGGCGGTTCATCTTCAGCCGCGAGACGAGGCGCAGGAACTGGTGCGTGTCGGTCATGCTTGCCCAGGCCTCGCGCAGCTCGGCCGCCCTGTCGGGGCGGCTGCAGGCCGTCTCGGGCGGCGGGGCGGGCTCGAGCGTCAGCGTGTCCGAGACGTCCCCCGTGGCGAGCCGCGCCACGGCCGCGTCCCAGGCGTCGAGGTCGGTCCCCTCGCGCGGGTAGACCTTGTGGACGGCCTGCCCCGCCGCGTCGAAGACCTGGAGGCTGCGCGGCGGGCCCTTGCCGCCGTCGTTGCGGAGGGCGAAGCCGTGGACCCAGTGCGCGGGAAAGATGCGCAGGTCGATCTCCGGGCCCAGCACCATCGCGGCATGGTCGCCCGGATGCCAGTCCTCGTAGACGCCGGTGCGCTCGTGGACGGCGCTGTCGTTGCGGGTCAGCGCCATCACCTCGCCGAGGCCGCAGACCTCTGCCATCAGGAGGTCGGGGGCGGCGGCGATGCGCGTCACGCCCCGCCCCACCCGGGCCGCGAGGAGGTCGGCCTCGCTCACGCCGAGCCGGATGGCGAGGTCGCGGGGCCTCAGGCCCGTCTCCGCGTCGAGGGCCGCGCGGATGGCGGCTGCATCGGACTTCGCGGTGTCGATCCTCGGAATGCTCATCTCGCGTCCCTTCCCCGGCCGCTCAGGCCGCCTGCCCCTTTGCGATGTGCTGGATCGCCGAGAAGCCCTCGAAGTTGGGATGTCCCTCATGCAGCCTGCGGGTGCCACCCGCGCTGGCATGGGCGGCGCGGAACTGCTCCGACCGGGTCCAGGCGCGGAAGGACGCCTCGCTCTCCCAGACCGTGTGGGAGGCGTAGAGGATCGTGCCGTCCTCGCGCTCGGGGCCGCGCAGCATGTGGAACTCGACGAAGCCCTCCATGTCGGTCAGGTGGCTGTCCCGGCCGAGCCAGACGGCCTCGAAGGCCTCCGCGTTCTCGGGACGGACGGCGAAGCGGTTCATTGCGAGATACATGGGCTGTCTCCTCTCTGGTGGCGGGTCCGGCCCGGGCGGCGGGCCATGTGGGGCAGAAGGAACGTGGCCGGCGGCGCGGGCGCGGCATTGACCCGGAGCGGGCAGCCATAGGCGCCCGACAGCGTCGCGTCGGTCAGAACCTCGGCCGGCGTTCCCTGCGCGGCGACGCGCCCCGCGTCCAGAAGCGCGACGCGGTCGGCATAGATCGCGGTGAGGTTCAGGTCGTGCATGATCGCGACGACGCCGCCGCCCCGCGCGGCGTAGTCGGCCAGGAGGTCCATCACCTCGAGCTGGTGGCCGATGTCGAGGCTCGCCACCGGCTCGTCGAGGAACAGCCAGCGCGGCCCGTCGCGGCCGACCGGCTCCCAGACCTGGGCCAGCACGCGGGCGAGCTGCACCCGGCTCTGCTCGCCGCCCGAAAGTTCCTGGTAGAAGCGCCCCTCGAAGCCCGCGAGGCCCACGCGCTCCAGCGCCTCGGAGGCGCGGCGCTCGGGCGCGGGCCCGGCGGCCGCCATCTGGCCGAGGCGGACGATCTCGAGCGCGGTGAAGGGAAAGGCGATGCGGCTCGCCTGCGGCAGCACCGCGCGCCGCCCCGCGAGACGCCAGCCGGGAAGCCGTGCGATATCCTCGCCGTCGAGGCGGATCTGGCCGGTATAGGGCAGGTCCTGCGTCATCGCGCGCAGGAGCGTCGTCTTCCCCGAGCCGTTGGGGCCGACGATGGCAGTGACCTCCCCCGGCTCCGCGCGGAAGCCGACGCCGTGCAGCACGGGCGCGTCGGAGAGCGAGACGCGGATATCCGTCGCGATCAGCGTCACAGGTCGAGCAATCCCCGGTTGCGAATGAGAATCCACAGGAAGAACGGCCCGCCGAGCGTCGCGGTGACGATCCCGATGGGCAGTTCCGCGGGCGCCACGATGGTGCGCGCGATCATGTCCGCCAGGATCAGGAGGCTCGCGCCCAGAAGCGCCGCGTTCGGCAGGAGATAGCGGTGATCCGGCCCGATCATCAGCCGCAGGAGATGCGGCACGACGATGCCGACGAAGCCGATCCCGCCCGAGACCGCGACCGCCGCCCCCGTGGCCGCCGAGACGGTGAGGATGGAGGCGTTCTTCATCCGCTGCACCGGGATGCCGAGATGCGCCGCCGGCCCCTCCCCCAGCGCCAGCGCGTTCAGCGCCCGCGCGAGGAAGGGCGTCGCGGCGAGCGCGGCGAGGATCAGCACACCCGCGATCAGCACCTTGTCCCATGTCGCCCCGGCCAGCGAGCCGAGGCCCCAGAAGGTGAGGTCGCGAAGCTGCGTGTCGTCTGCGAGGTAGATCAGGATGCCCGAGAGCGCCCCGGCGAGCGCCGCGATGGCGATCCCGCCGAGCAGCATCACCGCGACCGAGGTGCGCCCGCGATGGGTCGAGAGCCGGTAGAGCAGGATCGTGGTCAGCCAGCCGCCGAGAAACGCCGCGACCGGCACGAGGTGGTAGCCGAGCGCATCGCGGAGCGCGAGCGGCAGGACGCTCCCAAGGACGATCGCGCCGATGGCGCCAAGGCCCGCGCCCGCGCCCACGCCCACGAGCCCCGGATCGGCCAGCGGATTGCGGAAGAGCCCCTGCATCACCGCCCCCGAGACCGCCAGCGCCGCGCCGACGAGGATGCCCATGGCCAGCCGCGGCAACCGGATGTCGAAGAGGATCACGGCCTCGCGCGCGCCGATCGCCTCGCCCTGCACGAGCTGGAGGGCCGCGTTCCGCACCACGCCGCCGGAGGCGCCCGTGCCGAGGCTCGCCGCCGAGACCGCCACGAGCAGCAGCGCGAGCGCGACGAAGGACCGGCGGCCGGTCCGCCTGCGGTCTCCCGCGCGGACCGGAGCGCGCGCGCCCTCTGCGGACGTGACCGCCACGCCTCAGCTCCCTGTCCGGTCGAGGGCGTGGGACAGCGCGCGCACCGCCTCGGGCGTGCGCGGGCCGAAGCCCAGAAGCAGGAGGCCCGGCAGACGCACGATGGCCCCGGCCTCGGCCGCCGGCGTCGTGCCGAGCGCCGGATGGGCGCGGATGCCCGCGTCGTCTGCGGCATGGTCGCCCGAGCGGTCCATCATCAGGATCACGTCCGGCGCCGAGAGGAGGACCGCCTCGTCGCCGACCTGCTTGTAGCCCTCGAAACCCGAGAGGGCGTTGACGCCCCCCGCAAGCTCGATGATCGCCGACGCCCCGGTGCCCTCGCCCGCCGCCATGATGCGCCCGCCCTGCATCGACAGGACGAAGAGGACGCGCGGGGGAACGTCGCGCCGCGCCGCCGCGACGGCCTCAGCCAGCTCCGCCTCGACGCTGTCGGCGAGCGCGGCGCCCGCTTCCTCCAGCCCGAGGGCGCCTGCCACGGCCTCGATCCGCGCGCGGATGGCGGCCGCGTCGTGGCCCTCGGGCACGGTCACGAGCGGCACGTTCGCCGCCGCGAGAACGTCGATCGTCTCGGGCGGTCCGCTGCCCTCGATGGCGAGGATCAGGTCGGGATCGACCGACAGGACGCCCTCCGGCGACAACGCGCGGACATAGCCCACGTCGGGCAGCGCCTCGGCCTCGGCGGGATGGGTCGAGGTGGTGTCGCGCGCGACCAGAAGGTCGCCCGCACCGAGCGCGAAGACGATCTCGGTCACGACCCCGCCGAGCGCGACGACGCGCTCCGGCGCGTCGGCCCGCGCCGGGGCCGTCACGCCCGCGGCGAGGAGAGCCGACACCGTCAGGCAAAGGGCGGAGAACGACAGGGAGAGGCGCAGGCGCGCGTGTCTGGGCATGGGAGGAACCAACGGCTGAGCGAGAACGGACGTTCTGCTGGCGCGCCGGCTGACCCGGCCCCGCTGGCGGCATATTCTCCGACTGAAATACTCAACCAATGGGCCGGCGACAAGCCCGTTCTTGCCCCGGCGCCGAAACCCGCCCGGTCACGCGCCGCGCAGCGCGCCGTGGACGTGGCGGACCAGGGCCGCCACGGAACCCACGCCCATCTTCGCCTCGGCGTTCTTGAGGTGCCAGCGGACGGTGCCGGGCGTGATCCCGCGCGCGGCCGCGAAGGCCTCGACCGTCCGTCCGTTCGCGAGCGCAAGGGCAAGCTCCGCCTCCGTCGGCGTGAGATCCCAGAGCCGGCGGAGATGCGGGACGCCGCCTGCGAGCGCGCGCGCAGGGTCGGTCACGGTCACAAGGCAGTGCCGCGCCGGTCCGCCGAGCGCATCCGCCGCCCGGAGCGGCAGGACCTCCACCAGGAAGGGCGGCCCGTCCTCGTCCCTGCGCGGCAGGCGCACCGCCATCGGCCCCGCGAAGGTCGCGGCCGCGTCGAGGGTGCAGGCGGCGCGGATCAACCGCCGGAGTGCGCTGCCCGCCCCGGGCGTCCAGGCGTCGAGCCCCGAGGGACCGGACCGCAGTTCCCGCCGCGCCGCGAGAAACCGCTCCGCCGCGGCGTTCAGCTCGCGAACACGGCACCCGCGATCGACGATCAGCGCGGCGACCGGCAGGCGGTCGAGCAGTTCGGCCGCCAGCGCCTCGGCCCCCTCCGCCCGGCGCAGGCGCTGGGAGACGTCCAACGTCCGGCGCAGGTGCGGCAGGAGCCGGTCGAGCAGCCGGATCTCCCCCGGATCGAAACAGCCGACGCTCGGCGCGCGGAGAAAGCCGATGTGGACGAGCCAGGTCGCCTCCCGCTCGAGGATGGCGCCCATCGCGTGCCGCAGGCCCTGCGGGCGCACCCATTCGTTGTAGTAGGCCGAGGCCTCGAACCCCGGCGGCTCGGCGCGATCGTCGTGCGTGCGGTCCCGCGGCAGCTTCTCGAGTTCCCTGATCCAGACGTTTTCGCCGAGGAAGTGCGTGTCGTAGGTCTCGCGGAAGTGCGGGTCGAACCCCGTCGAGCCGAGCGCCCGCGCGGTCCCGGTCGCGTAGTCCTCGATCACGAAGTCTCCCGCCTGGGCCCCGAGAGCCTCGGTGAGCGCCTCGACGAAGGGCGCCCAGTGCTCGGGCCGGTCGACGGCGCCGTAGCACATGTCGAGAAGGTCGAGATACGCGCCGTCGTCCATGTCTCCGCCGAGCCCTTCAGGAGCGGATGCTTCGGCTGAAAATGTGCAATGTCAATCAAATCTTGCACGAGGAACCCGCGCCCCTGCCCCCTCCCAGCCGGGAGGGGACGGTCCGGCGGCCGATGGCTAGCCTGCCCAAGCGACGTGCCGGTCCCCGCGCCGGTTCCCGCGAGACCCCGGCAGGAGCACCCCGATGACGAACCATGGACAGGAGAACGCGCACCGCCGGTGGAGCGGGCTCGGACAGGCCGGGCTCGGCCGACGCAGCGGCTTCGCCGGCGCCGCCTCGATCCCGGGCATCGCGCGTGCGAACCGGCCCCGCCACCGCAACGGTGCGGCGGTCTTCGCGCCTGCGCTCGACGGCGGGGCGCGCGACTTCCCCAAGCCGGATGACGAGGGCTGTCCTGGCGCCCGGCGCAGGGGGCTCGCCACGCTGCTGGCCGCGGCGCTGCTGGTCCATGCCGCCGCCGGTCCCGCCCACGCCGAGGAGACGGAGGCGAACCCCCTCCTGCTCCCGCGCACCGCCCCTGCGGACGGGCCCCCCCCCGCCCTCACGCCGAGGATCGAGAGCGACAACTGCGACCCGTCGCCGTCCGGCCCGGCGATCCACCTCGGAAGCTAGGGCGCGGGAGGGTCGGGCGGAGCGGGATAAGCGCGAGACTCATGTCGGGCACGGCCGCAGCAAGGGTCGCCGATCCGGTTCGGACGCGCCACACCGCCACCGCTCACCCGGTCCGTACGAAGCCGGGCGCCCTGCCCCGCCGCCATCGGGCTAGTCCCGGGTCTCGGGATTGATCATGTGGATCGGCGCGCCCCCGGCGTAGGCGTTGATCTGCGCGTAGATGTCCGCGAACTGGAGGTCGAGCTCGTCCTCGGTGACGAAGCCGATATGCGGTGTCGCGATGACGTTGGGGTGCAGCACCAGGGGATCGACGGGCGCGGCCATCGGCTCGCGGTCGAAGACATCGAGCGCGAGGCGCCCCGGACGCCCCGCCGCGAGCGCCGCCTCGAGCGCGCCCGCCTCGACGAGACCCGAGCGGGAGGTGTTCACGAAGGTGGCCGCGGGCTTCATGGCGAGAAGGTCTTCGCGGGTGACGATGCCCCTCGTCTCGGGCTTGAGCCGCACGTGGAGCGAGACGAAATCGCTCTCGGCGAAGAAGGCCGCGCGGCTCTCGGCCACGGTTTCTCCGTTGGCGGCGGCGCGGGCGCGGCCGGCCTCCGAGGCCCACCAGACGACCTCCATCCCGAAGGCGCGGGCATAGGCCGCGACCTGTCGCGCGATCCGCCCGTAGCCGTAGAGCCCGAGCCTTCGCCCCCGCAGCGTCTGGCCCGGCGCAAGCTGCCAGCGCCCCGCCCGGAGCGAGGCCATCTGCTGCGGGATCTCCCGCGCGGAGGCGAGGATCAGCGCGAAGGTCAGCTCCGCCGCCGCCACGGAGGGCGCGTCCGACTGCATGTTCGAGCACAGGAGCACGCCGTTCGCCGTGCAGGCGGGGACGTCGACATGCGGATAGACGCCGCGCTGGCTGATGAGGCGCAGGTTCGGCAGCCGCCCGAGCAGGTCGGCGGTGATCGCGGTGCGCTCGCGGAAGAGGACGAGCGCCTCGGCCTCCGCCAGCCGTTCGGCCAGGACCGCCGTGTCCTCGGCATGATCGGTCCAGACCGTGACCTCGTGCCCGTCGAGCAGGCCAAAGCTCGGCAGGGTGCGCAGCGTGTCGAACCAGTCGTCGAGGATGTGGACCTTCATCTCCCGTGCCCCCGCGCGCCGGCGCCGGGGCCGCGGCGGGCGAACCGCAACCGGCGCTGCAGGCCCCCGCCCGCTGCCGGATCGCATGTCATGGCGTGCTGGATCATCGGCCGTCCCGCGGAGCTCTGCATACCGCCGCATACCGATTGCAATGATCCTCGGCAAGATGCCGCGCGACCGGAGCTGCCCGCCGGATCGGGGCCCGGATCGGGGCCCGCCTCGGGATCGCCACCCGCCACTCCGCAGCCATCCGCCCCGTCCGGCATAGGCAACAGGCTTTCACGGCAGGGCTTTTCCCGCTTGTATCCCGGGCCTGAACGCTGCTATCCGCGTCGGCGGAGACGTGGCCGAGTGGTCGAAGGCGCTCCCCTGCTAAGGGAGTAGGCGGGAAACCGTCTCGAGGGTTCGAATCCCTTCGTCTCCGCCACCCTGTTCGCCCGAATTGTGCAGGCCCGCTTCGCGGCGGCGGGACCATGCCGGGCGCGTGCCTTGCTGGACGGGGCGATGGGGCAGGCTCACGGCCGTCGCGCACCTGGGAACGCGCGTTTTTTCAGGATGTCGGGCCACCGGTGGGGCATCTCCCGAGGTGCGCTCCCTGCGCACCGCGCGCGGCATTTGTCCACAAAATGGAAACAATAGAATGCCTTCCGGCGCCTGCAATATGTTGAACGAATCATCCGAATCTGTTTTTGTTGTCATGCAAAATTAGTTCCGCTAGCTGGGAGGGTGGAGCTGTCTCGAGATGCTTCGGGCATTTCGTCATTCCGATTCTGCCTTTTCTGCCGGAATTGCCAAGAAACGCCGAATCCAGATTTTCGGCACCACTTTCCTTGTAATTCGCCGTCCATCTGTACGGCGCCGTGGTGTACTGTAGGCACCGCGTAACGGTGGGGTATTTGGTATGTATGCATTGCAGGATTTCTCCGTATCGCGTCATCCTCTTCCAAAGCTGTCCATGGCGCTCCGCGCAGCGGAGACCCAGGTGGCGCAGAAACCGGACAACCGCGCGACCATTCTCGTCATCCACGAACGCACGGCGGAGGGTGAATGCCTCGCCAGCGCCCTCGAGCGGGCCTGTCCGGACTTCCGCGTCGTGGCGCAGTCACGGCCTCCGTTCGAGGGATCGCGGGAATCGCCGGATCTCGTGCTGAGCGTCCTCGACGAGATCGTGCATGACGCGGCGTCCCTTTCACGGTCGATCGAGGCCCTCAAGACGGCGTTCGACGGCGTGCCCTTCGTGATCGTGACCGAAGAGGAGGCGACAGTTCCCGTATCGGCCAGCCTCTTCGCCCATGGCGCGAGCGGCTGCCTGTCCCATTCCGCGGGACTCGAGGGCCTGACGAAGATGCTCTGGCTCGTCCTGCACGGTGGAATATGCTTCCCACGCAAGGGCTTGGTCGCCACGGCCGCCGAGGCGGAGGGCGCCGCCACGCAGGAGGCCGAGGCGTCGGTTCGGGACGCGCTCGAGCCGCCCGACCCCGAGGAACCGCAGGGCGTCCCCGACACGGGCCTGACGTGCCGCGAGACCGAGGTGGTCGAGAAGCTCAGGATGGGAAAGCCGAACAAGATCATCGCCTACGAGCTCGGCATCTCCATTTCGACGGTCAAGGTGCACCTGCGGAACATCATGCGAAAGACCGGCGCCACCAACCGGGTCGAGGCGGTCCTGCTGACCAGCGTCGCATCCGGGACCACGTGGCCGGTCCCGTCACACCGTTGAACGAGGCTCACGGACGCCGACATCGTGGGCCCTACGAGGGAGCAGCAATCGGATCTGGTCCAATCGGAGGGACGTCATGACCACACTAACCTTGCGCGCCGCTTCCTTTGCGATGGCTGCCGTGATCGCGATCGCCGGAGGCGCCGGCGCGACCACGTATCAGAACTGGGCATTCCAGGGCAGCCTGAACGAGTTCGGCGAATGGATTCCGGATCAGAACGGAAATCTCGGATTCGGAAACGTCGGCATGAACAATTACGGCATCGGCAATGTCGGAAACGGGAACCGGGGCCTGTTCAATTCCGGTGACGATAACGTGGGCCGCCGCAACGAGGGCACCGGAAACCAGGGATTCGGGAATGGCGTCAACAGCCCCGACGACACCTCCGGCAACTTCAACATCGGCATCCTGAACGGGCGCAACAATTCCGGAAGCTTCAGCGGAAACGGGAATATCGGGTTCCTCAACGGAAACAACAACGTGGGCGATTTCAACGGAAATTTCAATTTCGGGATCGCCAACGGGAACTTCAACGGCATCGGCAGCCACGACCCGACCAGCGGGAACAACAACGGCAACAACAACGCCGGTTTCTTCAACGGCAATTTCAACGGGATGTTCAATACCGGGCCGTTCAGCGGCAACAGCAACGGCAACGACAACACCGGCGCGCTGAACGGGAACTTCAACGGGATCGGGAACGTCGGGGCCTACAACGGCAACCTGAACGGCAACCTCAACCAGGGCGTCCTCAACGGCAACTTCAACGGGATCGGAAACTTCGGCTTCTTCAGCGGCAACGAGAACGGCAATTTCAACATCGGCTTCCGGAACGGCAACCTCAACGGGATCGGAGAGCTGGCGGGCATCGCGCTGCCCGAGCGGCCGGCCTCGATGTTCGAGCGGCAGCTCGAGAGCATGCTGGGGTCGTCGCTGTCCGATTTCGGCATCGCCTTCACGCGGGCCGGCATCGTCGTGGATCCCGTCATTCCCAATGCGCAGAGCTGGAGCAACCTGCTCACCACGATGGTCTTCACGGTCTACGTGAACCCGCGGGACTTCGCCGACCCGGCGCCGGTTCCCCTGCCGCCCTCGCTGGCATTCATGCTTGCCGGGCTTCTCGCCCTTCTCGGGGTGAGCCGACGCCGCAAGGGCACGGCTCCGGCCCCTGCCCCATCGACCTGACCGCCCCCGAGGTCACGCGATCTTTCCACGGGCCGCGCCCCGAAGCGCGGCCCGTCTTCATTCCGCGAGCGCGTTCTTCCGGGCGGACCCGGCGCAGTCCCCCGCCCCCCCAAAGGGAGTAGTCGGCCATGGCTCATCCGGGCGCCAGCGACCAAGTGGCTGCGAATACGAATCTTTTCCCGGCATCGCCCCTCGCCCGCGAGGGGTAGTCCGAATGGGCGAGTCGACCCGACACCCCGCGCGGGGACACGCTGAGGGGTGAGCGCAGGCTCCTTCGAACGGCCTGCGGATCGTCCACCAGACGTCAGGAGAAGACCCATGCTCAAGCTCGGACACATGATTTCCACGATGCTCCTCGGGGGCGCCATGGTCGCGCTGCCGGCCGCTGCGGACGTTCTGAGCCGGGCCGACCTCGACAGGGTTATCGGCGGCCAGTGCTGGAACTGCGGGAACGGCAACGGCAACGGCAACACCGGGCTCGGCAACGGCAACGGCAACGGCAACGGCAACTGGGGCGCCTTCAACGGCAACGGAAACGGCAACGGCAATACCGGGCTCGCCAACGGGAACGGCAACGGCAACAGCAACGTCGGCGCCTTCAGCGGCAACAACAACGGGAACTTCAACAGCGGCACGCTCAACGGGAACGTGAACGGCAACGGTGCGCCCGACGCCCAGGGCAACATCGGCTTCGGGAACGGCGGGACCGGCAATGTCGGCGCCTGGAACGGCCTCGGCAACAGCTCGCCCACGTCCGGCAACAACAACGTCGGCGCCTACAACGGCAACTTCAACGGCGGAATGTTCAACGGAAACGGGAACATCGGCTCGTTCAACGGGAACTTCAACGGCAACAACTGACGGCCGCCTCGACCCGGCGCGGACGCCATGCCGTCCGCGCCGCTGCCCTGGCGACCAAGGGGCCGAAAGGCCTCGTTCTGTCCACAATACCCCATATGGCCAAGTTGATTGTGTCCAGGCCGTGCACTGAAATCCAGGAACGGAGGGGCCGAACCGGCCCCGAGGAGGCGAAGATGCAGACCCTTGCAACGCTCGTGATCGCGCTGACCCTGGGTCCGGTCGGCGCAGACGCCCCTTCCGCCGGGGACCATCTGCACCGGGTCGACTTCTCCGGCGCGTTGAGCGACGCCATCGATGCCGCCATGTCCGGCGGCAGCGTCGGTCAGGGAAACGGCAACGGAAACGGGAATGTCGGCGTCGGGAACGGCAACAACAATTCCGGCAACGGCAACGGCAACAACAACGTCGGCAACAACAACGGCAACAACAACTCCGGCAACGACAACGGCAACGACAATGTCGGCGACGGCAACGGCAACGACAATTCCGGCGACGACAACGGCAATGACAACGTCGGGAACGGCTTCGGCAACGGCAACGCGACGAGCGGCAACGGCAACGGCAATGTCGCGGCGCGCGGGAGCGGCGACGGCGGTGTCCGGATCATCCGGCCGCCCGGTGTCGGCGCGGCGCCGGTGCTCGGTCCGGTCGACGGGGTGGTGGTGTGCCAGCGGGTCCGCTTTCTCTGGATGACCGAACTTCGGTGCAACTGAGCGGCCCATGGCGACATGGGATGTAGCAGGTGATGTTGAACGGTGCGAGGGAACAGGGTGCAAACCCGCTGGTTCTGGTCCGGTCGAACCGCCGGCTGCTCGTCGACTGCCTCTCGCACCACTTCACCACCGCCGAGCCGGCCTTCCGGGTGGCCTCGAGCATCCCCGGGTCCCGCGATCCGGCCGTCCCGATGGTCTGCGTCTACGACGTCGGGCTGGCGAGCTACGATCTGCCGGACAAGAAGCGCGCGATCGAGGAGCTCCGGGATGCCGCGCCGGACATGCGCATCCTCATCTATGCCGGCCGCACCTCCGATGCCGAGGCCGGCGAGTGGATCATCGCGGGCGCGCACGGATACTTCTCGACCCTCTCCACCAAGGCGATGCTGACGGCGGCCGTGACGCTGCTGGCGGCGGGGGGCCTCTACCTTCCGGCCGACGTGACGCGGTCCCTGCTGCTCTCCGCCCCGGAGACGCGGGCGGATGACTGACGCCCGCCTCCCCGTCCGGCGCGTCCTCCTCTCCATAGCCCTTGCAGCCCATGCCTCGCCGAGCGGCGCCGAGACGCCGCTCGGCGGGCCCGCGGACGCCTGGCAGGCCCGCGTCATCCTGCAGACCGAGGACGTGACCTGCCTGCCCGCGGCGCTGGCAAATCTCCTCCGCTTCCGCTTCGGCCTCGAGGTCGATCAGAGCCGCCTCGTCGCGGAGATGCTCGGCGGTCGCAGCCTGTCGGACATCCGCGCGCAGGGCGGCTTCTCGCTGGGCGACGGGCTCGAGGTCGTGGCGGCGCGGGCCCTCTCGGCCTGGGGCGAGGGCGGGCTCGGGCTCGACGAACTGGGCGCGCGGCTTCCGGCGATCCTGCAGACCGAGACGGAGGGCGGCGCGCTGCATTTCGTGACCGTCCTCGCCCGGGAGGGCGAGCTCTTCGCGGTGGCGGATCCCGCGACGGGCGGCAGCTGGATGACCGCGGGCGCGCTCGGCGCGCGCTGGACGGGGATCGCGTTCTTCGTGACCGAACCGCCCGGCCTCTGATCGAGCGGGACCCGCCGACCCTCGCACGAAGAAAGGCCGCCCCGCGAAACGCGGAGCGGCCGGGCGACGCACAAGGGCCTGGGTCAGTTGCCGTTGCCGTTGCCGTTGCCGTTGCCGAAGCCGAAGTTGAAGTTGCCGTTGGAGTTGCCGTTGAAG
>NZ_JBQLZP010000402.1:0-3991 GCF_052168335.1 Roseicyclus sp.
AGAATATTGTGACCCTGTCAATTCGCTGCGATGCGGCGGAACGCCCGCAACCCCGCGCGTTCAAGGCAGATTGTCTCCCGTCGTCATTCCTGCCACCGTTCCCGCCGATGACAAGCACGGTGACCCTGCCTCTCTGGCTGTTCCTGCTGATCCTGCTCTTCGCGGGAGTGACCTTCGCATCGCATTTCCTCTTCCCCTCGGTGCGGTGGTATTTCCGCCGCCGCCTCGAGACCGCGGTCGCGCGCCTGAACGAGCGGCTCGAGCGGCCGATCCGGCCCTTCAAGCTCGCCCGGCGCATGGATACCGTGCGCCGCCTGATCTACGATCCCGAGGTGGCCCGCGCCATCGCCGAGCATGCGCAGGAGAACGGCGTCCGCGAGGACGTCGCCTTCCAGAAGGCCGAGCGCTATGCCCGCGAGATCGTGCCGGGCTTCTCCGCCTTCACCTATTTCGGCTTCGCCATCCGCGCCGCCCGCGTCCTCAGCCAGTCGCTCTACAGGGTTCGGCTGGCGCATCCGAACGACGCGGCGCTCGCCGCGATTCCCGAACATGCGACGGTCATCTTCGTGATGAACCACCGCTCGAACATGGATTACGTGCTGGTCACGTGGCTCGCCGCCGAGCGCTCGGCGCTGGCCTATGCGGTGGGCGAGTGGGCGCGGGTCTGGCCGCTGCGGCAACTGGTGCGCGCGATGGGCGGCTACTTCATCCGCCGGCGGCACAACAACGCGCTCTACCGCAAGGTCCTTGCCCGCTACGTGCAGATGGCGACCGAGGCGGGCGTCACGCAGGCCGTCTTTCCCGAGGGCGGGCTCAGCCGTACGGGCGGGCTCGGGCGGCCCAAGCTCGGGCTCCTCTCCTACCTCCTCGACGGATTCGAACCCGGCACCTCGCGCGATGTCGTCTTCGTGCCCGTGGCGCTGAACTACGACCGCGTGATGGAGGACCGCAACCTCATCGCCGCGCAGGAGAGCGGGACGCGCGCCTTCCGCTTCTCGCTCCGCCCGATCTGGCGCTACCTGCGCCGTCAGGTCTGGCTGCGGCTGACGGGGCGCTTCCACCGCTATGGCTATGCCGCCGTCAGCTTCGGCGACCCGCTCAGCCTGACGGGCTTCCTCGACCGTGCGCACGAGGACCCGGCCCGCGCCCTCGGGATCGAGCTGATGGAGCGGATCGCCCGCGTGATGCCGGTGACGCCCGTGCCGCTGATCGCGCATCTGCTGGTGCAGGGCGTCGCGACCGAGGGCGCGTTGCGGGAGGCCGCCGCCGCCGCCATCGAGGACGCACTGGCGCGGGGCGTCACCCTTCTCGTGCCGCGGGGCGACGTGGCCTACACGATCGAGGCGGGGCTGCGCACCTTCACCGAGCGGCGGATGCTGACCGTCGCCCCGGACGGCGCGCTGAGCCTGACCGAGGAGGGGCGCCGCCTCGCCGCCTTCTACGCCGCCTCCGTCGCACATCTCTTCGACGACACGGTGGAGGCCGCGCCGGAACCCCGCGCCGCAAGGGTTGCGACATAAAATTTCGCAAACGGTCATTTTCCCGTTTGCTTTGTTGCGCGGGCCTGCCTATCTCTCGCTGCAGAAGCAGCCCGCGATTCCGCATCGCGGCGACATCATCGCAGCGGAGGCCCATTCCATGGCACTCGACCAGCATTCGCCCATCGCCGACTACGACGCGCCGAAGAAGGACCTCTACGAGATGGGCGAGATCCCGCCCCTCGGGCACGTCCCGGCGCAGATGTACGGCTGGATCCTGCGGCAGGAGCGGCACGGCGACCCGGTGGACGCGCTGAAGGTCGAGGTCGTGGACACGCCCGCCCTCGACAGCCACGATGTCCTCGTCCTCGTGATGGCGGCGGGCGTCAACTACAACGGCGTCTGGGCCTGCCTCGGCAAGCCCGCATCGGTCTTCAACCAGCACAAGGCGCCCTACGCGATCATCGGCTCGGACGCGGCGGGCATCGTCTGGGCTGTGGGCGACAAGGTCACGCGCTGGAAGGTCGGCGACGAGGTCGTGGTCCACTGCAACCAGGACGACGGCGACGACGAGGAGTGCAACGGCGGCGACCCGATGCTGTCGCCCTCGCAGCGCATCTGGGGCTACGAAACCGCCGACGGCTCCTTCGCGCAGTTCACGCGCGTGCAGTCCCAGCAGCTCATGCCGCGCCCCAAGCACCTGACATGGGAGGAGAGCGCCTGCTACACGCTGACGCTCGCCACCGCCTACCGGATGCTCTTCGGGCACGAGCCGCACGACCTGAAGCCCGGCCAGAACGTGCTGGTGTGGGGCGCGTCGGGCGGCCTCGGCTCCTTCGCGATCCAGCTCATCAACACGGCCGGAGCGAACGCCATCGGCGTGATCTCGGACGAGGACAAGCGCCAGTTCGTCATGGACCTCGGCGCCAAGGGCGTCATCAACCGCAAGGACTTCGACTGCTGGGGGCGCCTGCCCGAGGTCGGCACCGAGGAGTACAAGACCTGGTTCGCCGAGGTCCGCCGCTTCGGCAAGGCGATCTGGGACATCACCGGCAAGGGCGTGAACGTCGACATGGTCTTCGAACATCCCGGCGAGGCGACCTTCCCGGTCTCGACCTTCGTGGTGAAGCGCGGCGGCATGGTCGTGATCTGCGCGGGCACCACGGGCTACAACTGCACCTTCGACGTGCGCCACATGTGGTCGCACCAGAAGCGCCTCCAGGGCTCGCACTTCGCGCATCTGAAGCAGGCGGCCGCCGCCAACAAGCTGATGCTCGACCGTCGGCTCGACCCGTGCATGTCCGAGGTCTTCCCCTGGGAGGAGTTGCCGATCGCGCACATGAAGATGCTGCGCAACGAGCACAAGCCGGGCAACATGGCGGTGCTGGTGCAGGCGCCACGCACCGGCCTCCGGACGCTGGAGGACGTGCTCGAAGCGGGACCCACGGCGGGCTGAGGTCCGCCGCACGCGACGCGCGCGCCCCGCCGTGGAGGACGGTGCGGGCGCGCGGTCCGTATTCCGGGCGTGCCCCTCGGGCCACGTCCGCGCCGAGGCGTTCCCGGTGCCGGTTGACCGAAGGCCCTTCGCGTCCCATCCTCTGTCATCCATTCCCGCCAGCGCAGGAATTGTAGATGCTGGAGCTTGTCTCGAACCGTTGATCGCCGCCGTCTCCACGGCAGGGCGATCCTGACCACCGGGCGCCGCGAGCCTTCGCGGACGCCTCCGTCGTCATGGTTCACCGACAGGCCAACACATGAACATCTCAAGACTGGAACAGCGCGTGCTGCACGTGCTGGCTCAGGGCGGCCGCATCGACTACGAACGCGGGCCGAACGGGCGCATCGTCGACGTGCTCTGCTATACGCAGGACGGCATGATCCTGTCCGACTGCACGCCCGAGATCGTCTCGCGGCTGAAACGCAAGCGGCTGATCGCGTCGCGCAATTCGCAGCCGTACCGCATCTCGGAGCTCGGGCGGCGCAGCGTGCGCGCCCGACCCGACAACCGCGTGGCATGAGCCGGCCCGGCGTCCCCGGAGCGGGGCGCCGGGAACCTTCCCGCGTGCCACCCGGTTTCCGGACGGAACGACGGACGGGAGGCGGACCATGCTCAGGATGACGCTTGCGGCGGCGGGCTTCTGCCTCGCGGGAGGCGCGATGAACGCCCAGAGCCCGGCCTGGTGCGCGGCCGACACGCTGACCCCCACCGCCCGCGCGATCTGCGAGAACCCGGACCTCGGCGCGCTGGAGCTGGAGCTCGAGGCCGCGCTCGGCGACGCGCTCGACGTGAGCCCGGACATCGAGCAGGGCGCGTGGCTCGCCGATCGGGGCCGCTGCGGGACCGACGCGGACTGCCTCGCCCGCGCCTACCGCAACCGGATCGTGGAGCTGCGGCTCGTCGCGGCGCAGGCCCGGCCGGGGTCGGACGCGGCGGGCGACCTTCTCGCCGCGCTGGCCCAGGTGCTCCGCGAGGCCTGGCCGGGCGAGGCCGCGCCCTTCACCCCCGACCCGGC
>NZ_JBQLZP010000403.1:0-3175 GCF_052168335.1 Roseicyclus sp.
CGATCAACCCCGAGGCGTGGAAGTGGTACAACGAGGTGGTCGGCAAGGGGAAATGCCCCATCGTCGACACCTGGTGGCAGACCGAGACCGGCGGCCACCTGATCACGCCGCTTCCGGGCGCGACGTCCACCAAGCCCGGTTCCGCCACCCTGCCCTTCTTCGGGGTCGAGCCGGTGATCCTCGACGCCACGACCGGCGCCGAGATCCACGAGACCGAGGCCGAGGGCGTGCTCTGCATCAAGAGCAGCTGGCCCGGACAGATGCGCACCCTCTGGGGCGACCCGGAGCGTTTCGTCCAGGCCTACTTCTCGGACTACAAGGGCTACTACTTCACCGGCGACGGCTGCCGTCGCGACGCCGACGGCTACTACTGGATCACCGGCCGGGTGGACGACGTCATCAACGTCTCCGGCCACCGCATGGGCACGGCCGAGGTCGAGAGCGCGCTCGTCGCCCACGACAAGGTGTCCGAGGCCGCGGTCGTGGGCTTCCCGCACGAGCTGAAGGGTCAGGGCATCTACTGCTACGTGACCCTCATGGCCGACGAGGAACCGACGGAGGAGCTGAAGAAGGAGCTCCAGTCCTGGGTGCGCAAGGAGATCGGGCCGATCGCCAAGCCCGACGTGATCCAGTTCGCTCCCGGCCTGCCCAAGACGCGCTCGGGCAAGATCATGCGCCGCATCCTGCGCAAGATCGCCGAGAACGACTTCGGCTCGCTCGGGGACACCTCGACGCTCGCCGACCCGTCCGTGGTCGACGACCTCATCGCCAACCGGGTGAACGGGTGAACGGCATGGGCAACGCGGCGAACCACCCCGTGAACCTGATCCTGCTCGGCCCTCCGGGGGCGGGCAAGGGAACCCAGGCCCGGATGCTGGCCGAGCGCTTCGGTCTCGTCCAGCTCTCGACCGGCGACCTCCTGCGGGGCGCGGTGGCGGCGGGCACCGCCGCAGGCCTCGCGGCGAAGGCGGTGATGGAGCGGGGCGCGCTCGTCTCCGACGAGATCGTCCTCGCCGTCCTGAAGGAACGGCTGGACCAGCCCGACGTGGCGGCGGGGACCATCCTCGACGGCTTCCCGCGCACCACCGCGCAGGCCGAGGCGCTCGACGCGCTCCTGGCCGGGCGGGGCGAGCGGATCGACGCGGTCATCAGCCTCGAGGTGGACGACGCGGCGATGATCGAGCGGGTTTCGGGCCGCTACACCTGCGCCGCCTGCGGCGAGGGCTATCACGACAGCTTCAAGACGCCGGCCGTCTCCGGCGTCTGCGACAAGTGCGGCGGCACCGAGATGAAACGCCGCGCCGACGACAATGCCGAGACCGTGCGCACCCGTCTTCAGGCCTACCACGCCGAGACCGCGCCGCTCGTCACCTACTATGCCGCCCGCGGCACGCTGAGCAGGGTTCCCGCCATGGGAGAGATCGGCGCCATCGCGGAGCGGATGCAGGCGATCGTGGCCGCCCTGGAGACGGGGCTCGCGAGCGCATGACGAAATCCGCCGGCGGGGCGCGAGGCCCCGGCGGCGGAACATGTCGGCCGGGCCAGGAGGGGCCGGTCGGCCTGGACCTCGAAGGGAGAGCTTCATGTCTCAAAAAACGGACAACAATGCGTACTGGGCCGCGAACATCCGCCTGGTGACGATCTGTCTCGTCATCTGGGCGCTTGCGTCGTACGGCTTCGCGATCCTGCTGCGTCCGCTCATCAGCGGCATCGCAGTGGGCGGAACGGACCTGGGCTTCTGGTTTGCCCAGCAGGGATCCATCCTCGTCTTCCTCGTCCTGATCTTCTTCTACGCCTGGCGTATGAACAAGCTCGACAAGGAACACGGCGTGGACGAGCAGTAAGGACGGACAACGATCATGGATCAGTTTACCCTCAACGTGATCGTGGTGGGCCTCTCCTTCGCCCTCTACGTCGGTATCGCGATCTGGGCCCGTGCGGGCTCGACCTCCGAATTCTACGCCGCGGGCCGCGGCGTTAACCCCGTCGTCAACGGGATGGCCACGGCGGCCGACTGGATGTCGGCGGCCTCGTTCATCTCGATGGCGGGCCTCATCGCCTTCGTCGGCTACAACAACTCGTCCTTCCTCATGGGCTGGACGGGCGGCTACGTGCTCATGGCCATGCTTCTCGCGCCCTACCTGCGGAAGTTCGGCAAGTACACGGTGCCGGAGTTCGTGGGCGACCGCTACTACTCGACCTCGGCGCGCGTCGTGGCCGTGATCTGCCTTCTCGTCATCTCGATCACCTACGTGATCGGCCAGATGACCGGGGCGGGCGTGGCCTTCTCGCGCTTCCTCGAGGTGGAATCGACCACGGGCCTGCTCATCGCCTCGGCGGTGGTGTTCACCTACGCCGTTCTCGGCGGCATGAAGGGCATCACCTACACGCAGGTGGCGCAGTACGTCGTTCTGATCGTCGCCTACACGATCCCGGCGGTCTTCATCTCGCTCCAGCTGACCGGCAACCCGATCCCGGGCCTCGGCCTGTTCTCGGACATGGCGCCGGGCACCGCGGGCGCGGGCGAGCCGCTCCTCGTGACGCTGAACGGGCTTCTGACCGACCTCGGCTTCAACGAGTACACCACCGGCCGCACGCCCTGGCTCATGGCCCTCTTCACCCTGTCGCTGATGATCGGCACCGCGGGTCTGCCGCACGTCATCATCCGCTTCTTCACGGTGCCGAAGGTGTCGGACGCCCGCTGGTCCGCCGGCTGGGCGCTGGTGTTCATCGCGCTCCTCTACCTCACGGCCCCGGCCGTGGGCGCCATGGCGCGTCTGAACATCATGACCACGATGTGGCCCAACGGCGTGGAAGGCGAAGCCGTCGCGGTCGACGAACTGCCCAACTGGTTCCAGACCTGGTCGGCCACCGGCCTGCTCGGCGTCGAGGACAAGAACGGCGACGGCCGCATCCAGTACTACAACGAAGCCAATGCCGACATGCAGGCGCTGGCGGCGGAGCGTGGCTGGGCCGGCAACGAGCTGACCCGGTTCAACCAGGACATCCTCGTTCTCGCCAACCCCGAGATCGCGCAGCTTCCGGGCTGGGTGATCGCGCTCATCGCCGCGGGCGGCCTTGCGGCCGCACTCTCCACGGCGGCGGGCCTCCTGCTGGCCATCTCCTCGGCCATCAGCCACGACCTCGTGAAGTCGGTGTTCAACCCGAATATCTC
>NZ_JBQLZP010000404.1:0-11686 GCF_052168335.1 Roseicyclus sp.
GCCGTATCGCCAACGGCCTCCCCGACAACCTCTGCTCCGAGGCGAGCCAGGGAATCATCGACTTCCTCTATCGCTGGTATGCCGAGCGGGACGCGCGCCTGCGTTTCTTCACGACGAACAATATGGCCTTCTCCCGCAGAGTGTTTCTGGAACTCGGCAAGTTCGATCCGCGGTTCGTCTTCGCCTCCGAGGATCGCGACCTCGGGCTGCGCTGGACGGCGTCCGGGCGGCCGCTGGTCTTCTGCGGGGACGCCGTCGTCCGCCATCATCACGCGCTGACGCTGGCCTCCTTCTGGCGGCAGCACGCGAGCTACGGGCGCGGCGCGCGGCGCCTCCACGTGAAGCTCGGCGGCGATCCGCGGCTGAAGCTCGAGCCGATGTCGTTCTACGCGATGCTTCTGGGAGAGCCGTTCCGGCGCGGCAAGCCCGGCGGCCCCGCCGCGCGCGCCGCCCGCTCCGCGCTGATCGCCCTGTCGCAGGTGGCGATGGTCCAGGGCTACGCCGTGGAGCGCCGGGAGGAGCGCACACGCGCGGTCCCGGTGGCCGGCGCCGCCAGGGACGGCTACCCGTGACGGAGACCGCCATGCCGGCGCGGGCGCCCGCGCTCTCGGTCATCCTCGTGACCGACGAGGGCGGGCGCGGCCTCGAGCGCATCCTCGACCGGCTCGCCGCGCAGCGCCTCGCGCCCCGGATCGAGGTCATCGTGGGCGCCGCCGATCCCGACGCCGTCGCCATCGCCCCCCGCCATACCGCCGCCTTCCACGCGCTCCGCGTGATCGCGGCCGACACCGTCACCTCGGCCACCGCGCGGGCCGAGGCGATCCGTGCCGCCGGGGCGCCCTACGTGGCGCTGGCCGAGGACCACTGCTTTCCCGAAACCGACGACTGGGCCGAGCGCCTCGTGCGCGGCCTCGACGCGGGGCACGCCGCGGTCGGTCCGGTGATGCGCAACGCCAATCCCGGAACGCGGATCAGCTGGGCCAACCTGCTCGTCGAGTACGGCCCCTGGCTGTCGGTCCGGCGCGGCGGCGCGGCCCGCCATCTTCCCGGCCACAATTCCGCGTACAGGCGCGCCCTCCTGCTCGCGCACGGCCCCGCCCTCGCGACCATGCTCGAGGCGGAATGGGTCCTGCACGCGGACCTGCGCGCGCGGGGGCATACGCTGCTCCTCGATCCCGAGATCACCGTCGCGCATCTGAACTATTCGCTGCTCGGGCGACCCGTGCGGCTCCAGTTCCTCGCCGGGCGCATGTTCGCCGCCAGCCGGGCAGAGGGCTGGAGCCGGGCGCGGCGGCTCGGCTTCGCGCTCCTCTCCCCCGCGATCCCGGTGAAGCGCTTGCTCGCCGTCACGCACGACGCGCTCGGCGCGGGCGAGGCGCGGGGTCCGCTCGTCGCGTCGCTGCCGCTGGCGTTCCTGCTACTCGTGGCGAGCGGCATCGGCGAGGGGCTCGGCTACGCCTTCGGCGACGGCGGGCGGCGCAACGCGCTCGCGCTGATGGAATACCGCAGATGGCGCAACCTGAGGCCCGATGAGATCCACCTTGCACGCTGAGGAGCCGCTGCCGCGGCAGAGGGGCGGCATGGCGCGGGGCGCGCTGGCGGGCTTCGCGGGCGAGGGCATGGGCCTCGTCCTCGCGCTCCTTGCGGCCGTGCTTCTGGCCCGGCACCTCGGGCCCGAGGACTTCGGGACGTTCGGCCTTGCGGCGGCGGCGGCGGCGGCGGTCGGATGGTCGCTCGCCTCGCTCTTCAGCCGGGCGGCGCTGGTCCTCGTGGCCGCCGCCGACGACCCGCGCGCGGTGGCGGGCGCGCTCTTGCGGTCCTGTCTCCTGTGGGGCCTCGTCGCCTGGATCGCCTTCGCCGGAGCGGGGGTGCCGCTGGCGGGCGTCATCGGGCAACCGATCCTCGTCGCCGCCTTCGCCGTTGCCGGGTCGGAGGTGCTGCTGCTGTCGCTGTCCCGGCTCTGTCGAAGCGTGCTGACGGCGACCGGAGACTACGGCGCGCCGGGCTTCGGGGCGGGGCTGTTCCATGCCGCGCGGCTGGGGGCGGTGGGCCTCGTCATCCTCGCGGGCGGCGGGCCGGTCGCGGCACTCCTGGCGATCGCGGCGGCGCGCTGCGTCGAGCTTGCCTTCTACGGGCTCCGCCTGCCGATCCCGCTGCCCGGCGCGGCGCGCGGCATCCGCTTGCGCCGCATCGCGGGCCCGACGCTGTTGCAGGCGGTGAGCCTCCAGCTCTTCCACCGCGTCGACATCCTGCTTCTGGGCGCTTTCGGCACGGCGGCGGGCGCGCTCGGCTGGTACGCGGCGGCGCAGCAGGTGGCGGTGATCCCGCCGCTCGTGGCGGGCGTGGTCGCGCCGCTGGCGACGGTGGCGCTGGCGCGGACGCCGGGCGGCGCAGGGCACGGGGACATCGACCGCAGGGTGGACCGGGTCGCGGCGGTCGGGCTGATCCTCTTCGTGGCGCTGGCGGGGGTGGCGCCGCCGCTCGCGCCCCTCCTCTTCGGGGACGGCTTCGCGGGGGCGGCGCCCCTCTTCGCGTGGCTCGCCCTCGGCGGCGCGGGCTCCTGGCTCGGCGCGATCGGGTCGGGTCGCTGGGCGGCGGCGGGGCGGATGCTCCCGCCCGCCGCGGTCTCGGCGGGCGGGCTCGCGGTCGCGGTCGCGGCGCATGTCATCGTCATCCCGGTCCACGGCGTCACCGGCGCGGCCATCGTGACGGCGGCGACCGGCGGGGCGGCGGGGCTGCTCATCCACCTCTCCGCGCCGGGACCGAGGGTCGGCCGGGCGGTCGAGACCCTGGCCGCGCTGGCGCTCGGCGGTCTCGCGGCGATCCTCGCGCACGGGGCGCTCGGGCGGGCGCTCGGGTGGGCGCTCGGGTGGGCGGCATGAATCGGCGGGACGCGGCGGACAGGAGGGGCCGCCCATGATCTCCGCCCCGCCCCCATGGTCGGACGGCGAGACGCTGGAGGCCGACCTCTGCATCGTGGGCGCCGGCATCGTCGGGCTGTCGATGGCGCAGAGGTTCCTCGGCCGGGGCCTCCGCGTCCTCGTCCTCGACGGCGGCGACAGGCGGCCGACGCTGCGCGGGCAGGACGACCTCTGGACCGAACCCGCGGGTGCGCCGAACCATTCCTTCGCCTTCTCGCGGTTCCGCGCCTTCGGCGGGACCGGCGCGCACTGGGCCGGCATCTGTCCGCGCCTCGGTCCGATGGACGTGGACGGCGCGGGGATGCACCCGCCCTGGCCGGTCTCGCTCCAGGAACTCGAACCCTGGTTCGCCGAAGCCGAGGCGCTCCTCGCCGTGCCGCTCCCGGACCGGGAGTCCGAGGCCTGGGCCGGGCGCATCGGCCGCGCGCCCGATCTCGGCCCCGCGCTTCGGTCCGTCATCCTGCCGATCGCGGCGAGACGCGACCTCGGGCGGCACCTGCTCGAGACGTTCCGGACCGCGCCCGATGTCCATGTTGCGCTCCGGGCCGATGTCACCGGGATCGAGACGGATGCCGCGGGCCGCCGCGCCGAGGGCCTGCGCGTCGCCCTTCCCGGCGGACGCCGCGTGCGCATCCGTGCGCGGGCCCATGTCCTCGCGGCGGGCGGGGTGGAGAACGCGCGCCTCCTCCTTCTCTCCGACGACCGGGTCCGGGGCGGTCTCGGAAACTCCCGCGACCAGGTCGGCCGGGTCTTCATGGACCACGTCTACTGCTATGCGGGCCATCTCGAGCCCGCCTCCGCCGCGCAGGCGCAGGGGCCGCACATCGTCGCGCGCTTCGCCGATCTCGCGACGGGGCGGGGGGCGATCGCGGCCTATGCGCTGACCGACGCGATCCGGCAGGCGGAGGGGCTGAACGGGGCGGCCGCGTTCTTCATGCATCGCGCCGCCTACCAGCTTCACCCCGATTACGACGGCCCCGGGGGCGGCGCGCTCACCCATTTCGCCGAGATCCTCCGCGGCGAGCGCATCGCCGACCGCTCCACCCCCGGCAAGGGCGGCGCCCTCCTGCGGCACGCCCCCTCGGCGGCGCGGCTCCTGCTCCGGCACGCGGCGCATGGGCTCAGGCCCGAGACGCGCATCGCGCTCCGGATGCAGATCGAGGCCACGCCGAGGGGCGACAGCCGCGTGACGCTGGGCGAGACGCGCGACCGGCTGGGACGGCGGCGCGCGCGGGTGGACTGGCGCATCGCCGAGGCGGACGGGCGCGGCGCGGCCCGGCTGTGGGAGGCGCTGGCGGAGGCGATCCGCGCGCGCGGCGTCGGGGAACTCGTGGGCGAGGCGCCCGGCAGGGACGGCCGGTGGCCCGCCTCGGCCACGGGCGGCAAGCACCACATGGGCACCACGCGCATGTCGGAGCGCCCGGCCGAGGGCGTCGTCGACCGCGAGTGCCGGGTGCACGGGATGGAGAACCTCTTCGTCGCCGGCTCCTCGGTCTTTCCGACCGGCGGCTGGGCCAACCCCACGCTGACCGCCGTGGCGCTGGCGCTGCGCCTGGCGGAGCGTCTCGGGCGCTGACCTCGGGCGACCGTCTGCGAGGAACGCCAGACCGCGCAGGTGCGGAGGCCGATCCCCTGACCTTCGTGCCGTTCGCCTCATCCGGGAGCGCAGGCTGCGGCTGAACGGAGGCCCCGCCCCTTCCCTCAGGCTGCGAAGCGGGGCGCGGGCCGGGTGCCGAGCGCTGTCTGACCCGAGGCCCATACACCGGAGAGGCCGCGCCCGAGCGGCCCCGGCCCCCCAACCCGAGCGATCGGGCGGACGATCCCCTTCCCCGTCGGGAAGCCCGAGGTGGCTCAGCCCGCCTTTTCCACCGCCGCGCCCTGTTCGGCGTCGATCATCCTCTGCAGGCGGCTGCGGAAGCGCAGGGGCCCAAGGTCGATGGCGAGGTCGAGATTGGGCGTCTGCATGGCGTCCATGCCCTTCTGGACCGCGTTCAGGATCACGCGGTCCTCCTCGAAGGCGCCGCGGACCGAGGAGGCGAAGCGCGCGCTCACCTCTTCGTCGTCGGGGGCGAAGTTGCGCATCTGGAACCAGTAGTAGCGGGTCTCGGTGGCGCTCACGGGGGTCATGAAGTTGTAGCTGTCCATCACGAAGCCGTCGGGATGGAGCGGCCGTCCCTCGCCCCCGGTCCCGGCAGGCACGAAGATCGCCTTGATGATGGCGTGGCAGGGCCAGTGGACCTCGTAGTGCTGCTTGCGGTCGCAGTTGCCCGCGAACTTCAGGAACTGGGCGTAGAAGGGCGCGGGCGGCGTGTCCACCATCCAGCGCCAGACGGTCACGCCCTTGTCGTGGACATCGGTGTTGAGGGGCACCTCGTCGGTCCCGGCGCCGGCGAAGCTCGACTGGTGGACCCAGGCGACATGGCTCGGGTCGAGAAGGTTGTCGGTCATGTAGAGGTAGTTGCACTCGAGCGTCATGGCGTCGCCGCGGTTCACGCCCCAGGCCGGATCGCCCCAGTTCGGCACCTCGAAGATGCGGGCGGGATCGGCGAGCGCCGGGTCGCCCATCCAGACCCAGATCAGCCCGTAGCGCTCCTCGACCGGGTAGGAGCGCACGCAGGCCCGGTGCGGAATGCGCTCGGCCCCCGGCACGCGGGTGCAGGTGCCGCCCGTGTCGAAGGTCAGGCCGTGGTAGCCGCATTCGACCTCGTCACCCTTCAGCCGCCCCATGGACAGCGGCAGCTTGCGGTGCGGGCAGGCATCCTCGAGCGCGGCGACGGCGCCGGCCTGCGTGCGGTAGAGCACGAGCGCCTGATCCAGCATGCGCACCGGGGTCAGGCTGCGGCCGACCTCGTGGTCCCAGGCGGCGACGTACCAGGCATTGTGCAGAAACATGGGTCTACTCCTCAGTCGATGCCGACGGCACGGGCGGGGGCGGCGAACAGGGCGCGCAGGTCGGGCCAGGTGTCCAGGATCTCCGCACCGCCCGGGATGCGGTCGGGGTGCAATCCACCCTGCTGCCAAACCGCCACCCCGTCCAACGTTATGGTCGGGTCGAGGAGGTTCCAGCAGACCTCGCCCGGGGCGTAGGCGCCGCAGGTGTGGACGTGCAGCAGGCGCGGGTTGCCGAAGGCGCTGCCGGTCCAGCGGCCGGGATTGTCCGCCATCGCGCCCTCGTAGGCGCAGCCGGGGTGGATGCCGGCGTGCCAGGAATGCACGAAGTCCGCGTCGAGGCCGTAGCGCGCGGCCAGCGCGGCGAGATGGGCGCGGATGCCCGCCACGGTCTCCGACGGACCGTCGTAGCCCGTGACGCGGGTGCCCTCGAAGCGCACCGTCACGGTGCCGTCGATCGGATGCACGAAGGGCTCGTAGTAGCGCGACCCCGTCCCCACCAGAAAGCGCGCCAGCGCGACCCGGCCCGCGAAACCCTCCATCGGCACGGGCGCGAAGACCGCCATGGGAAAGCGCAGGATGCCCACATCGGGCAGCGGCCCGGCTTCGGGGGCGATGCGCCCGGCGAAATCGCTGCCGAGCGGGCAGGTCACGCGGATCTCGCGGGCCGCGCGCATCGCGGCGTTCACCGCCTCCTTCAGCGCCAGCATCGCGGCGTGCGGGACGGTGCCGAAGGGCCCGGCCATCGCCGCCCGCGTCACGGCGTAGCTGACGATGGACTTGCCCGCATGGGGCAGCGGGCGAAAGCGCATCTGGTCGCCGAGCCGCGCGAGGTAGAGGATGTGATGGGCCGCCTCCATCGCCTCGAGCACGGGCGGCGGCGGGTCGGCCGGTTCGGGCGAGAAGGCGATCTCGCGGCGCTCCACCACCAGGCCCAGCGCCCCGGCGGCAGCCTGGACCTCCTCGCAGAGACCGGGCTCGTAGTGATCCTCGGCGGCAGGCTCGTGCAGCACGAGGAGGCGCGCACCGGGCCGCGCGCCGGCGCAGCCGAAGGCCATGTTGGCGACCGCGTCCTGCATCCTTTTCGTGCGGTTGCTGCTCATTCCTGCGCCATTTCCGGGAGGGCCCGCTGTCGGCAACTCCACGGCGTTGCCGCTTCTGGCGCAATATGCCATGTCTAATCCGCTCCTTAAGTCAGGCTTATACCGCCCATGGTGACGTCCCTGCCCTACGCGGCGCTCCGTGCCTTCGAGGCGGTCGTGCGGCTGAACGGCTTCAGCCGCGCCGCGGACGAACTGGGCATGTCGCAGAGCGCGGTGTCGCAGCACGTGCGGATGCTGGAGGACTGGACCGGCCAGCGGCTTCTGGTGCGGGGCGCGCGCGCTTCGCATCCCACCGACGAGGGGCAGCGGCTGGCCGACGCCGTCGCCGAAGGCCTCGGCCGCATCGGCGAGGCCTGCCAGGACCTGCGCAGCCGGGGACGCAGCGGCACGACGCTCGCCGTGACATGCCTGCCGGGCTTCGCCATCAACTGGCTGTTTCCGCGCCTGATCCGCTTCGACCAGGCGCATCCCGACATCACCGTCTCGATCTCGACCGACCCGCGCCCGATCAGCTTCGCAGGCGGCGAGGCGGACGTGGCGATCCGCTACGGCATGGGGCGGTATCCGGGGCTCTTCGTGCGCAAGCTCCTGGGCGAGAGCCTCACGCCGGTCTGCGCGCCGTCGCTGCTGGCGGGCGAGGCGCCCCTGCGGGTGCCGGCCGACCTCGCGCGCCATGCGCTCCTGGTGGACGAGCTGAAGCCGGTCGGAGGGCGCCTGCCCAACTGGGAGTTCTGGGCCGCGCAATCGGGCGTGACGCTGCCCCGGCCTGCGCGCATCCGGCGCTTCGGGCAGTCGAACATGGTGGTTCAGGCGGCCATCGAGGGCCTCGGCGTCGCGCTCGGGCGCGATGCGCTGGTGATGGACGCGCTGGCCGACGGGCGGCTGGTGCGGCCCTTCGCGCTGCCGCCGGTACCGTCGGACTACGCCTTCTGGCTGGTCTGTCCCGAGGCCGCGCTGGAACGCCCCGCGGCCCGCGCCTTCCACGACTGGGTGCTGGCCGAGGCCGAGGCCTGCGATAAGCCAGGCTGATCGTTGCCATTACCAGCCGCCGCTTGCACCGCCGCCCCGCCCTGCGCAACGCTGCGGGCGACGGCACAAGGACAGGCGCGCCCATGACGACCCTCTGGTATACCCGCTGCCCGGCGCCCACCGCCGCCTCGGTCGCGATCCGTCAGGGCTGGCTCGAGGAGGAGTTCGCCCCCGACGGCATTCCCGTCCGCTCGATCTCGGAGGCGCCGGACGAGGCCACCCGGCTCGCGCATTACAGCCACGACCACCCGGCGCTCTTCCGGTTCGGCGGCTACGTCCCGCCCCTCCAGGCCATGTCCCGCGGCGTCGACCTGCGCATCATCGGGCTGAACTGGCATGACCGGGTGGCGGGGTTCTACACCCTGCCCGAACATCCGCTGGCCGCGCGGCGGGGCGAGGGCGCGGAGGCGCTGAGGGGCGCGCGCATCGCCCTGCCGATCCGCAAGCGCGACCGGACCGACTGGTGGCGCGCCACGGTGCTGGCGGGGATCGAGCACCTGACGGCCATCGCGGGCTTCGCGCCGGGGGACGTCACCATCGTCCCCATCGAGATCGACCGCGCCTATTACGACGACGCCACCGCGGGGCCCGAGGCGCGCGCGTCTCTCTGGGGCAGCCGCAGCCAGTTCGCCGTCCAGCGCGAGGAGGTGGCCGCGCTCTATCGCGGGCAGGTCGACGCGATCTATTCCGACGCCGCGCTCTCGGCGATCCTGACCGCCACGACCGGCGCCGTGCCGGTCCTGCGGCTCCGCGGCTACGAGGACGACAGCGAGGCGGGCTTCGGCCATCCCATCGTCCTGACCGTCTCGGCGGCGCTGCTCGAGGCGCGTCCCGATCTCGTTGACCGCTGGATGGCCCGCCTGCTGGGTGCGCAGGACTGGGTGCGCGGCCACCTCAGCGAGACCCGCCGCATGTTCGCCAACGACACCGGCCTGCCCGAGGCGCTGCTCGACCAGGGCTATTCCGCGCGGCTCGTCGAGCAGGTGGACGTCTCGCTGTCCCCGGCCCGGATGGCGCTGGTGCGCAAGAAGTACGACCACCTGCAGAAACACGGATTCCTGCAACGCGGCTTCGATCTCGACGCCATGTTCGACCACGGCCCCCTGACCCGCAACCTGCGGGCCCGGGTGGCATGACCCAACCAGAACCACGGGGAGACTGAAACACATGCTCAGACGGGATCTCTTTGTCGCCGCCGCTCTCGGCACCGGCACCGCCCTCCTGGCCGGCGCAAGCCCGGCCAATGCGCAGACGCCCGCGCCCTCGCGCCTCGCGCGCGTGCTGGAAAGCGGCGTGCTCCGCGTCGGGACCACGGGCGACTTCAACCCGATGTCCTTCCGCGACACCGCCACCAACAGCTATGCCGGCTACGACATCGAGGCGATGACGCAGCTCGCCGCCGACCTCGAGGTGCAGATCGAGTGGGTCGTTGCCGAGTGGGCGACGATCACGGCGGGCATCGCGGCGGACCGCTACGACATCTTCTCGGGCGCGTCGGTCAACGTGGCGCGGGCGCGGGTCGCCGCGTTCAGCGTCCCCTACACCGAAGCCGGGACCGTGCCGCTTGCGAACGCCGCCAACGCCGAGCGCTTCGGCAGCTGGGAGGCGATCAACGCCGAGGGCGTCCGCGTCGCCGTGTCGATGGGCACCGTCTTCGAGGAGCAGGCGCGCCGCCACTTCCCCAACGCCACGATCCAGGCCGTGCAGACGCCCGCCACCGGCTTCCAGGAAGTGCTGGCCGGCCGCGCCGACGTGACGATCACCTCCAACGTCGAGGGCGGCACGCTGGTGCAGCGCTTCCCCGAGCTGCGCATCCTCGTGCCGGGCTCGGAGATGCGCAACCGCAGGCCCTTCGCCTATGTCGTGGCGCAGGACGACCAGATCTGGCTGAACTTCGTCAACACCTGGGTCACGCTGAAGCGGACCGAGGGGTTCTTCGCCGGGCTCGACGCCAGATGGCTGGGCCAGAGCTGAGCCGGGCGTGATCCGACGCATTTCGAGGGCGTCACGGGTGCCGGGGCTCATCGCCCTGGCATTCGTGCTGTCCGGCTGTTCCAACGCGGGCACGGGCCAGGGCTACAGCTTCGCCTGGTACATCCTCTCGCCCTGGGAGGAGCGGGGCCAGTCGAACCTCGCCTTCCTGATCCAGGGCTTCTGGGCCACGGTGTCGATCTCGACGCTCGCGACGCTGATCTCGATGACCGTCGGCCTCCTCGTCGCGCTGATGGGGATTTCCGGGCGCCGCTGGCTCTTCGTCATCAGCCGCATCTATGTGGAGGGGTTCCGCTCGATCCCGCTGCTCGTGATGATCCTCTGGGTCTACTACGGACTTCCGATCCTCACGGGCGTGCAGTTCGGCGTCTTCCTGACGGGGCTGATCTGCCTTGCCGTGTCGGACAGCGCCTTCACGTCCGAGATCTTCCGCTCGGGCCTGCAATCCATCAAGAAGGGCCAGGGCGACGCCGCGCGCAGCCTCGGCCTGTCGTCGCTCCAGACCATGCGCCTCGTGATCCTGCCGCAGGTGATCCGCGCGGTGCTTCCGGCGCTCGGCAACCAGTATGTCTACGTGCTCAAGATGTCCTCGCTGGTCTCGGTGATCGGCTTCCAGGAGCTCACCCGCCGCGCCAACGAGCTGACGCTGACCGAGTTCCGGCCGCTCGAGATCTACACCTTCCTCGTGCTGGAATACCTCGTGCTGATCCTGCTCGTGTCCTGGGGCGTGCGGGTGATGGAACGGCGGATGGGATCGGGGATGCATGGCCGCGACTGATCTCACGCTCTACGCCACGCCGGTCAGCGTCTATTGCTGCAAGGTCCGGGTCGGCCTCGCGCTGAAGGGGCTCGACTGGACCGAGCTGCCCCCACCGGGCGGATACGGCAGCGCCGAATACCGGGAGATCGTGCCGCAGGGCACGGTGCCGGCGCTGGTGCAGGAGGGCTTCGTGCTTGCCGAGTCCGACGCGATCCTCGAATACCTCGACGAGATCGGCGCGGGCGCCCCGCTCCTGCCCGGCACGCCCCGCGCGCGTGCACGGGCCCGCGCCCTGTCCCGTTTCGTCGACACGCGGCTGGAGCCGGCGGCGCGGGCGCTCTTCGCCTTCGTCGGGGGCGCGCCGGTGCCGGGCGACCGCCGCGACGCCCTCCTCCGCCACCTCGACACCCTGTCGGCCCTGGCGGGGCCCGGCCCCTACCTCGGCGGCGACGGGCCCGCGCTGCCCGATTGCGGGCTCTTCGCCGTGGCCGAGGTTCTGGCGATGCTCGGCCGCGTCCTGCGCCTGCCGCTGCCGGACCTGACGGGCCCCGGCCGCGCGCATCCCGTCGCGGGACCGCACCTGCGCACCTACGCGGGCGTCCTGACCGACTGGGCGAAGGGCAAGGGGGCCGCGGCATGAGACTGGACATGATGACGTGGGAGGAGGTGGGCGACTACCTTACCCGCCACGACGCCGCCGTCCTGCCCGTGGGCTCGACCGAGCAGCATGGGCCGATCGGCCTGATCGGGACGGACGCGCTTTGCGCCACGGCGGTGGCGGACGGCCTCGGCGACGCGACCGGCGCCATCGTCCTGCCACCCGTCGCCTACACGCCCGCGCCCTTCAACCTTGCGTTTCCGGGAACCGTCTCGGTCTCCGAGGCGACATTCCTGGCCCTTGTGGGGGACATCGTCGCGTCGCTCGCGACCCACGGTTTCCGCCGGCTCTACGTCGTGAACGGCCATGGCGCGGACCTTGCGCCGCTCCGCGC
>NZ_JBQLZP010000405.1:0-3684 GCF_052168335.1 Roseicyclus sp.
ACCGCCACGATCAGGAGGATCGTGGGCAGGAGGAGCGCGGCGGCGCGGAGTTTCTGTCCCCAGGGCAGGCGCGGCTCGGGCGGCGGCATCCGGTCGCGGTTCATCCAGGCCCAGAGCATCGTGTAGCCGCCGAACATCGCCGCAAGCATCAGGCCCGGCAGCACGCCCGCCAGGAAGAGCCGCGCGATCGACTGCTCGGTCGCCGCGCCGTAGACGATCAGGATGATCGAGGGCGGGATGAGGAAGCCGAACGTGCCCGAGCCGGCCAGCGTCCCGATCGCCATGCGGTCGTCGTAGCCGCGCGACCGAAGCTCCGGCAGCGACATCCGCCCCACGGTCGCCGTCGTCGCGGCGGAGGAGCCCGAGACCGCAGCGAAGAGGGCGCAGCCCATGATGTTGACGTGCAGGAGCCCGCCCGGCAGCCGCCGCGTGAAGGGCGAGAGACCCCGGAACATGTCCGAGGACAATCGCGAGCGGAACAGGATCTCGCCCATCCAGATGAACATGGGCAGCGCCGTGAGGTCCCAGATGTTGAGCGAGGCCCAGGCCTTGGTCGCGAAGACGGCCCCGACCGGCGCGGGCGTGGCGAGCGTCATCGCGACGAGGCCCACCACGATCAGCGAGAAGCCGACCCAGAGCCCGAGTGCGAGGCAGCCGAAGAGGACGATCACAAGGACGATGGAGAGCGTGACGAGATCCATCTCAGTGGCCCCCCTCGTCGATGGTCTTGGCGCCCTCGGCGGCGACGAAGGCGGGCGTCCGGCCGCTGAGCGCCGTCACCAGCTCGTCCAGCAGCGCGAGCGCGAAGATCGCGAGGCCGAGCGTCATCGCCCCCTGCGGCAGCCAGAGCGGGATGCGCACCATCCCGAAGGAGACCGAGTTGAACTGCCAGCTGTCGAGCGCCTGGAGCCAGGAATGCCACGTCGCGAAGGCGGCCAGCCCGAAGGCCGCCGCGAGGACGAGGACCGTCAGCGCGCGGGCGGCCGCGCCGGGCAGCACCTTGGCGAGGATCGTGACGCGCACGTGGCCCGCCGCCCGCAGCGTCGCGGGCAGCGCGAGAAACGCCGCGCCCACGAAGAGGAAGCCGCCGATCTCGGCCAGCGAGGGCACCTGGAGGCCGAGCGCCTCGCCCCCCGTCGCGAGGATCACGCGGTCGAGGATGCGGCCCGCGATCTGGAAGAACACGAGCGCCGCGATCGACACGAGGCCGAGCGCCGAGGCGACCAGCGCCGAGGCATAGATGAGGTCGAGCGCGCGTCGCATGAGGCGGCCTCCCGGTTTCGCGATGTGGGATGGAGAAAGGGCCGGACGTTTCCGTCCGGCCCGTCTGCGCGTCGCGTTACTGCGCGGCCTGGTAGGCCTCGACGATGGCGGCGCCCTGCTCGCCCGCCCGCTCGAGCCAGGCGGCGGTCATCGTCTCGCCGGCGGCGGCCAGCGCCGCGGACAGCGCCTCGGAGGGCTGCACGATGGTCATGCCGTTGTTCTCGAGTTCGGCGATCTGCACCTCGGTCTCGGAGGCGCTCATCTCCCAGCCGCGGGCCTCGGCGGTGGCGGCCGCCTCGAGCAGCGCCGCGCGCTGGTCCTCGGGCAGCGCGTTCAGCGCCTCGGTGTTCACGAAGACCACGTTCTTCGGCAGCCAGGCGTTCACGTCGATATAGACGTTCGTGTAGTCCCAGGCCTGCGAGGAGACGCCCGTGGAGGGCGAGGTCATCATCGCCGAGACGCGGCCGGTGGCGAAGGCGGTCGGGATGTCGCCCGCCTCCACCTGCGTCGGCACCATCCCGAGGATGTTGGCCAGTTCCTCGGTCGCGGTGTTGTAGGCGCGGAAGGCCACGCCCTGAAGCTCGGCGGGATCGGTCACTTCCTCGGTCAGGTAGAGCGACTGGCCCGGCCATGGCACGGCGTAGAGCAGCGTCAGCCCCTGTTCGGCCAGAAGCTCCTCGACGGCCGGGCGGGAGGCATCCCACAACGCCTGCGCGTCGGCGTAGCTGTCGGCGAGGAAGGGGATCGAATCGGCCTCGAAGACCGGGTTCTCGTTGGCGAGCCGCGACAGGAGGATCTCGCCGATGGGCGCGAGGCCGCGGCGGACGGCGTCCTTGATCTCGGGATGGCCGAAGAGCGAACCCGCGGAATGCACCGTGATGTCGAGCTGGCCGCCCGTCGCCTCGCGCACGTCGTCGGCGAAGGACAGGATGTTCTGCGTGTGGAACACGGTGTCGCCGTAGGGCGTGGGCATGTCCCAGGCGGTCTGGGCCGCGGCGGGCAGGGCGAGGGCCATCGCCGTGGTGGCGAAGGCGAGGCTGCGGAGGGTGAGGGTCATCGGTCGGGTCTCCCGTGCTGGCGAACCGGTGCGGTTCTTCTGGTGGCGTTCCGGGCTCTTGGTTGACCCGGCGTAAATCGAGCTTGACCCCTCACCGACAATTTGTCAACAAAATGTAATCGAATTGCGGAAGACGGGTCTTGCCCTCCTTCCCGACTGCCCGGAGAACGGGCGGCAGCATCAGGGAGACCGACATGGCCGACGCATCCACGGCGAAGCTCTGGGATTTCTGGATCGACCGGGGCGGCACGTTCACGGACGTGGTCGGCCGGGCGCCGGACGGCGCGCTGCATCCCCTGAAGCTCCTGTCCGAGAACCCCGAGGCCTACGAGGACGCGGCGATCGAGGGCATCCGGCGCCTGCTCGGTGGCGAGATCGACCCCGGCCTGATCGGCACGGTGAAGATGGGCACGACGGTCGCCACCAACGCGCTGCTGGAGCGCAAGGGCGACCGGACGCTGCTGCTCATCACCAAGGGATTCCGCGACGCGCTGCGGATCGCGTACCAGGCCCGGCCCGACATCTTCGCCAAGGAGATCGTCCTGCCCGAGCAGCTCTACGAGCGGGTGGTCGAGGTGGCCGAACGGCTGATGGCGGATGGCTCGGTCGAGCGGCCGCTCGACGCCGAGACCGTCCGCGCCGCGCTGGAGGAGGCCAGGGCCGACGGCATCGACGCGGTCGCGATCGTCCTCATGCACGCCTGGAAGAACCCCGCCCACGAGGCGGCGCTCGCCGCGATGGTGCGCGCCATGGGCTTCGGCCAGGTCTCGGTCAGCCACGAGGTCAGCCCGCTGGTGAAGCTCGTCGGGCGCGGCGACACCACGGTGGTGGACGCCTACCTCTCCCCGATCCTCGGGCGCTACGTGGCGCGTGTGGCGGGGGCGCTGGGCGCGACGCCGGCGGGCGAACCCGGCCCGACGCTCCAGTTCATGATGTCCTCGGGCGGCATGACGGCGGCCGAGAAGTTCCAGGGCAAGGACGCGATCCTGTCCGGCCCCGCGGGCGGTGTCGTCGGCATGGTCGAGACGGCGGCCGATGCCGGGTTCTCGCGCGTCATCGGCTTCGACATGGGCGGCACCTCGACGGACGTGGCGCATTTCGCGGGCGACTACGAGCGGGCCTTCGACACCGAGGTGGCGGGCGTCCGCATCCGCGCGCCGATGATGCGCATCCACACGGTGGCGGCGGGTGGCGGCTCGATCCTGCACGCCGATCCCGGCCGCTTCCGCGCGGGCCCCGATTCGGCGGGCGCCAACCCCGGCCCCGCCTGCTACCGACGCGGCGGCCCGCTGACGGTGACGGACGCGAACGTCATGCTCGGCAAGCTCCGGCCCGAGTTCTTCCCGCGCGTCTTCGGCCCCGGC
>NZ_JBQLZP010000406.1:0-1653 GCF_052168335.1 Roseicyclus sp.
CCCGAGGACGTGGCCGCGGCCCTCAGCCGCCTCGACGCCAACGAGATGTCCTTCGACGTGGTGCGCGGCGGCGTCCTCCTGGTGACGATGCTCTGCAGCCGCAACAGCGACCTGCCGGAGGAGGCGCGCGCCCAGGTGCGCGACCAGCTCTTCCAGCAGCGCATGCAGTCCTACGCCTCGGGCTTCCTCGAGGAACTCCGGGCCGAGGCGATCATCACCTATCCCGAAGGCTGAGAGGTGGCCCGCGCCCCCATCGCGCTGACGCTGGGCGAGCCCGCCGGCATCGGCCGCGAGCTTGCCGCCATGGCCTGGACCCGGCTCGAGGGCCGCGTGCCGTTCTTCGTCGTGGGCGATCCCGGACATCTCGCGGGGCTCGGCGTGCCGGTGCGCACCATCGCCCGCCCCGCCGACGCGCTGCACGACACGCAGGCGGGCCTGCCCGTCCTGCCCCATCCCTTCCCCGCCCCCGCCGTGCCGGGCAAGCCGTCGCCCGAGAATGCACAGGCGGTCATTTCCGCGATCCAGCGGGCCGTCGACCTGGTGATGGGCGGCGAGGCCGGTGCGCTGACCACGGGGCCGATCCACAAGAAGGCGCTGATCGACGGGGCGGGCTTCGCCTATCCCGGCCACACGGAATACCTCGCCCATCTCGCAGGCGTGGAGCGCGTGGTGATGATGCTCGCAGGCCCCGACCTCAAGGTGGTGCCGACGACGATCCACATCGCGCTCAAGGACGTGCCGACGCAGCTCGACCGCAAGCTCCTGATGGACACGATCCGCATCACCGAGGCGGCGCTCCGGCACGACTTCGGCATCGAGAGCCCGCGCATCGCGGTCGCGGGGCTGAACCCGCACGCGGGCGAAGGCGGCGCCATGGGCCGCGAGGAGATCGAGCTGATCGCCCCGGTGATCGAGGCGCTGAGGGCCGAGGGCCTGGCGCTGACCGGCCCGCATTCCGGCGACACCCTCTTCCACGCCGCCGCGCGGAAGGGTTATGACGCGGCCGTCTGCATGTACCACGACCAGGCGCTCATCCCGATCAAGACGCTCGCCTTCGACGAGGGCGTGAACGTGACGCTCGGCCTGCCTTTCGTGCGCACCTCGCCCGATCACGGCACCGCCTTCGACATCGCCGGCACGGGGCGCGCGAACCCCTCGAGCCTCATCGCCGCGCTCGAGATGGCCGCGCGCATGGCCGCCTTCCGCGGCGCGGCACGGCGGTGAGTTCGATCGACGCGCTGCCGCCGCTCCGGCAGGTGATCGCGGCGCACGGGCTCTCGGCGCGGAAGGCGCTGGGGCAGAACTTCCTCCTCGACCTGAACCTCACGGCCAAGATCGCGCGGATCGCGGGCGACATCGCGGGGTCGGACGTGCTCGAGGTCGGCCCCGGCCCCGGCGGGCTCACCCGCGGGCTGCTGGCCGAAGGCGCGCGCCGCGTCGTGGCCGTGGAGAAGGACGCGCGCTGCATCCCCGCGCTTCAGGAGATCGCCGCCGCCTATCCCGGCCGGCTCGAGGTGATCCACGGCGACGCGCTGGAGCTCGACTGGGCCGAGCATCTCTCGCCCCCGGTGAAGGTCGTGGCGAACCTGCCCTACAACGTGGGAACCGAACTTCTGGCGCGCTGGCTCACGCCCGCGACATGGCCGCCGGTCT
>NZ_JBQLZP010000407.1:0-3475 GCF_052168335.1 Roseicyclus sp.
CGCCTGCGGGCCGTCGTCGCGCGTCAGCAGGCGGTCGCCCACGTCGAGATCCTCGATGGCGACCTCGCCGCGGTCGGTCCTGAGGCGCGTGCCGGGCGTGAAGCAGATGACCGAGGGCCGCTCGGAGGGCGCGCGCACAGGCGTGCGGTCGGAACACGCGATGATCGTGTGCTCGCGGTGCGGCTGCGGCAGGCCGTCGGGAAAGAGCAGGACGGGCGGCGCGTCGGCGTCGATGGCGACGGGAACGACCGTGAAGAAGGCGGAACCGTCCGAGACGATGAACGCACCTGAGAACAGCGGATCGCCCTCGTCGAGCGCGGACTCGCGATCGGCAAGACCGGCGGGGCAGGTCGCGGGGCGCTGCAACAGCTTGCGCACCACACGCGCCGCACGGGCGCGGAGCTCCTCGTGATCCCGGCCGGCGGTGAGGACGAGGGCGGCGCCGTCACCCTCCAGCGGCAGAGCCCGGCCATGCCAGCTCCAGCTCATCCCTTCCGCCAGTTCTCGTTGTGATTCTGCCGGTGATCCCTCCAGCAGGGTCTGCGCCCATGCGACCATGAACGCGCCCCGAAAGCTCGTACCCATTGCCCCGCCTCAAGTCACAAAACCTCGCCGTTTCCCGGCGTTATCTCGAAAGGTTAACACGAGTGATTCGGTCTGTGAAGGCACCGATTCGCCGCCGATCGCCCGTGTGGCGCCCCGGACGCCCTCAGAAGCGCAGGTCCACCGAGATCGTTCCGACGACCTGTCCTTCCGGCTGGCCCACGAACTCCTCCGAGAGATAGCTGACGCCGTAGAAGAAGTTGCTGTCGCCGAGGCCGTAGTTCACGCCCGCCCGCAGGCGATGGCGGTGCTCTTCCAGATCGGGGCCCCGGTTCGCGGGCAGGAAGACCGAGTTCGCGACCCAGGCCGTGTCCGCCCCGAGGAGGACGGACCACCCGCCGGGCGCGAAGGCGGAGTTGACCGTGGCGAGGCGCTGGCCGGTGACCTGGTCGCGCAGCCTCAGCCCGTCCTGGCCGAGCGTGCCGATGGTGACGTCGACGCCCGCGCGCGCCAGCGTCTCGACGCCCGCGCGCAGCTCGACGAAGGGCCGCACCTCGCCGAAGCTCAGCGCGACGCTCCGGCCGACCTCGAGGTTGGCGTCGAGGTAGAAGGCGTCGTCGATCTCGGTGGCCGACAGGTTGATGCGGTCGCCGCCGAAGAACTCGTGGATGCCGCTGTGGATGTCCATCAGCCCGGTCTGCGCGCCCGTCACCACGAGGTCGGCCCCCGCCGCTACCTCGAGACCGCGCCAGCCGAAATGCGTCGACGCGCCGAGCCACCAGGAAGCGGCATAGAGCCTGTCCCCCGGCGCGGGCGTCGAGAGGTTGTCGGGCGCGATGATCTCGCCCCGGAGGCGGTATTCCATCAGCTCGAAGGGCCGCGACGGCAGGCTCTCCTGCCAGGCCTCGCCCCGCAGGACGCTGATGCGGACATGGCCGGTGCGCCAGCGGTCGTAGCGGTCCCCGAAGAGGACCCCGTACCAGTCGTTGCCGAAGTCGCGGACGACGCCCAGCGTCTGCCGGCCCCCCGGCATGGCGGGATAGGCGAGTTGCGGCTCGGGCGCGGGCATCACGCCCGAACCGTCGGCAAGGGCGGCGCCCGCCGCCGTCACGCCCGCGAAAACGAAAAGAAAGCCTGCCGCTCGGCAAGGGCCGGTCATCGCCATGTCACTGCCTCGTCTGCTCGCGTGTGCCGCGGGTCTCGCGCCGCCCCTTCGGGACCAGCCTTTGCGGCATGCTTGCAGGGTTGGGAGGCCGCGCGGCAACGGGAACTGCGCGGCAGCGTGCAGAAAGCGCCAAGGTGTTGTTTTTGCGAGACGCCCGCAGGCGGTCACGCAAGGCAAGGCCGCCACCCCCAGGGGATGGCGGCCGGTTGTAGCGGGACGCCCTTGGGATCAGCCCTGGTCGTCGCCCGACATCGCGTCCTGCTCCTCGGAGTAGGTCGAGTACTCGTCCGCGCTCAGGTCGCCGCTCTGGTCGGTGTCGTAGATGAGGAAGAGCACCGCCGCGAACTCCTCGGGGTTCAGGTCGCCGCTCCGGTCGGCATCGGCCGAGGCGAAGTCCTGCTCGTCCCAGGCCATGTTGCCCGTGGCGGACCCGGCCGAGGCCGCACCCGTGGCCCACTCGTCCTCGCTGACCGAGCCGCTGCCATCCGTGTCCCAGGTCTCCATCCCGCTGAGGTTGGCGGCGTAGCCCGTGGTGAACTCCTCCTCGCTCACCGTGCCGCTCTGGTCGGTGTCCATCTGGGTCATGTCCTGCGCGAGCGCGGGCGCCCCCGCGAGAATGGCGATGAGCGCCGCGGCGCCGGTCATCTTCGTCAGGTCGTTCGGCATGATCGTCTCCACTTGTTGCGGGCACCCCCGTGGTGCCGCGACGATCAATCGGCAGCGCGCGCCGTTGTTCCGGGCCAGGCCCCGATCCCCGGCAAGCTCGGCGAAGTCCCGCCCAAGGCGGCCACCGGCCCCCGCACGGAGTTGAACGGCGCGCGCCCCGCCTGCTAGCACGTCCGGCGTGGGGGCTCTCTCCGAGGGGAGCCGGGAATGAACTCGTATCTCGCCGTCCACGCGCGGTCCCTGCCCTATATCGGGGGCATCGTCCGTTTCCTCGAATGCGAACTGGCCGCGAACCATCCCGGGCTCCGGACGCTGGCGATCCGCGACAGCCTCGACGAGGCCGAGATCGCCGCGCCGGCCGTCGTCTACGTCATCGGAGAGCTTCTGCCGCCCTGGACGCGCCGGGCGGGTGTGACCTGCGTGCTGGTGAACTTCTCCGTCGTCGCGATGATCGGCAACCCGCTCGCCATGTCGCTGGAGGGCGCGCGCCTGATCCGGAGCAAGCGCCGCCTGCTCGAGGCCAAACTGCCCCGGGCGGACGCGGTGCTCGACTACTACCCCGCGCAGACGCGGGTTCTGCGCCGCCGCCTCGACCTGCCGGTGATGGGCTTCCTGCCGTGCAGCGACCCGCCGGACCTCGCCCCCGTCCCCCTCGCCGATCGCGAATTCGACCTCTGCTTCGTCGGCGGCCTGTCGCCCCGGCGGCAGCGGGTGCTCGACGCCGCGAGGGCCGCGGGCCTCGGCCTCAGCCCGTCGCAGGGCGGCGACCTCGAGACGCTGAGCGCGCGCGCGCGGCTCACGCTCAACGTCCACATGCAGGCCTCGAACCACCTCGAGATCCCGCGGATCTTGGGGTCGCTTTCGACCGGCACGCCGGTCCTGACCGAGCACAGCCACGGCCTGACCGAGGTGGTGGACAGCGCGAGCGTCCGCCCGGCCCGCGCGGCCGATCTCGTGCCGATGGCGCGGGCGATCCTCGCGGACCCCGCGGCGCTCGCGGCGATGGGACGCGCGGCGGACGCTGCCTACGCCGACTATCGCCGCCGCGCGGTGGCCGCGCTGGCCGAGGCCTCCGCCCGGCGCAGGATGCCGGCGGACGCC
>NZ_JBQLZP010000408.1:0-3028 GCF_052168335.1 Roseicyclus sp.
AACCGCCTCCGGGGCTCCGCCCGTTCGCTCACCGGAACGTCCACCGGACGTTCCGCCGCCGCTCTGCGCCGGTTCGTTCGCTCCGCCGGGGCTGCGCCCGTTCGCGGCTTGATCGGTCCACCGGACCGATCATCGACTTCGTCGAACCGCCTCCGGGGCTCCGCCCGTTCGCTCACCGGAACGTCCACCGGACGTTCCGTCGCCGCTGCGCGCCGGTTCGTTCGCTCACCCATCCACGTTCCTCCGGTTCACCCAGAGCTGCACCAGCGTCAGGATCACGAGCACGAGCGCCACCATCAGCGAGGCGGCGGCGGCCAGTCCGAAGAGCCTCGGGGCGCCGGCGAACCCCTCCTCGTAGATGTACTGGATGATGAAGGTCGTGGCCGTGCCGGGACCGCCTCCGGTGAAGGCGTAGATCTCGTCGAAGGTCTGCACGCCCTTGATGAGCGCGAGGACCAGCACCACCAGCATCGTCGGCGCCAGCAGCGGCAGGGTGATCCGCGTGAAGCTCCGCCAGGGGCTCGCCCGGTCCATGATCGCCGCCTCGTAGACGTCGCGCGGGATCGCCTGGAGACCCGCCAGAAGGATCAGCGTGTAGAAGCCCATGTGCGCCCAGACCGAGATGAACACCGACCAGGCGAAGGCCCATTGCGCGTCGACCAGCCAGTTGATCCCGCCCATCCCCGTCCAGTCGAGGAAGGCGTTCAGCACGCCCTCGCGCTGGAGGATCCATTTCCAGATCAGCGCGACGACGACCGGCGAGAGCAGCACGGGAAAGAAGAAGACCGCGCGGAAGAAGCCGCGCGCGCGGATGTCGCGGTTCAGGATCACGGCCGTGAGGAGCGCGAAGCCCACCATGAAGCCGACCTGAAGCGTCACGAACCACAGCGTGTTCCAGACCGCGCGCCAGAACTTGTCCTCGCGGCAGGAATTCGGATCGAGGTAGTTGCCGCAATCGGTCAGCGTCGCGAAGTTCCTGAGGCCCACGTCCGGGCGGTCGGCCAGCAGCACGTTGTCGCCCCCCGTCGTCGCGTAGGAGACGTTGAGGATCACCGGCAGGAAGGCGAAGAGGCCGAAGAGGATCAGGTTCGGCGCGAGGAACACCCAGGCGAGCCGGTTCATCCCCAGGAGGCGCTGGAGCGCCAGCATCGGGATCTCGACGATCCGCATGAGGGGGGAGATGATCGCGAGCATGGGTGCGCCGTCCGGGTCACGGCCCCCGCGCGTGTGGCGGGGGCCGCGGTTGTGCTTACTGCTCGGCCATGGCGGCGGCGAGGTCGTCGGCCATGCGGGCGACCGCGTCCTCGACGCTGAGCTCGCCCACGATGGCCTGGCTCACGCGCTCGACCGTGATGCCGAACATCGCCCGGTTGCCCGGATAGCCCTGGTACCAGAAGGCGGCGGGCGCCACGTCGGCGAGGTCGGAGGCGAAGGCCGAGAGCGCCGCGGAGGCCGCGGGCGAGGCGTCCTGGAACTCGACGCCGGCCGCCGCGACGCCCAGGTGCGCGGGCAGGTTGCGGGTGCGGGCCGCGACCTCGGCGTAGATGTCCTCCTGCGCGAGGAAGTCGATCACGTTCGCCACGATCTCGGGGTGCTCGGTCTGCTCGAAGCCGACGATGCCCGCGCCGCCGGGCATGCCCGAGCAGGCGCCCGCCGGACCGCAGGGCGAGCCCACGACGCGCCAGTCGAAGAGGTCGCCGACCTGCTCGTCCATGCGCCCGACCTGCCAGGAGCCGGAGTAGTAGAACACCAGTTCGCCGTTGATGAACTCCTGCGCCGCGTCCTGGTAGGTCGCGCCGCCCTGTCCGGCCCAGACGTCGCGCGCCATGGTGCCGTCCTCGTTCCAGGCGACGAACTGCTCGACGAAGGCGGCGAAGCCCTCGTCCGACAGCGTCGGGCCGTCGGGCCCGTTCAGCGCCGCGCCGTAGGAGATGGCGGGGCCGGCGACACGGTGGCCCGAGCGGTCGATCGCCATCGGGAAGGGCGTGCCGGTGGCCTCGGCCACGGCGCGGGAGGCCTCGGCCCACTCGGCCCAGGTCGCCTCGGGGCCGGGGATCTCGACGCCCGCCTGCTCGAAGAGCGTGGCGTTCACGAAGGCGCCGGTGATCGTCAGCTGCGAGTGCATCCCGTAATAGCCCTGCCGGTCGCCCGCGCGATACCAGTCGAGCGTGCTGCCGAAGCTCGCGTCCCAGTAGGCGGTGTCCACGTAGGGGGCGAGGTCGAGGTAGTACTCGTTCAGGCCGCCGAGGTCGGTGACCTTGGCCATGTCGGGCCCCGTGCCTGCGGCGAGCTGCACCGGCAGGTTCTCGAGGATCGCCTGGTAGGGCACCACGTCGACGATCACGTCGACGCCCGGGTTCTCGGCCTCGAAGCGGGTCAGGACATCGTCGTAGACCTCGCACTCGTTGCCGTCCGAATAGCACATGAAGCGGATTTCCTGCGCCGCGGCTGCGCCTGCCATGAGCGCGAGCCCGGTCGCTGCCGCGGTTGTCGCGGCGAGTCTGGTCTTGAGCACGGTCGTTCCTCCCTGGTGGACCATGTATGTCGGCGGCGGCCCCAATGCTCCGCCACCTTGCTTGGCCGCCCGACCCTTGTCGGTGACGGCAATCGGAGCATGGCGTGGAAGGGACGGCGGGGCAACTCCCGAGTGCGTTCCCGCGCGCCGATTGCCCCTGCGTAAGCTCAGAGCCGCGAGAGGTGCGAGGCGCAGCCCGTCAGCGCGGCGTAGTCGTCGGTCACGACCTGCACGCCGAACTGCTCCATGAAGCCCGAGAAGCGGCCCTTCGACCGGAAGGCCCCGGCGAAGCCGAACTCTTCCAGCCAGGGCGCGAAGGCGCGCGCGACGCCGCCCACGAGGCAGATCCCGCCGAAGGGCAGGTGGCCGAGCGCGAGGTCGCCCGTGACCGCGCCCATGACCTGCACGAAGAGCCGCCCGGTGGCGAGCGCGGCGGCGTCCCGCGTCTCCATCGCCGCGAGGATGTCGGCGGGCGCCGCGTCCACCCCGTGGAGCGCGGCATGGAGCGTGCTG
>NZ_JBQLZP010000409.1:0-1621 GCF_052168335.1 Roseicyclus sp.
GGCGGGCGCCGATGCGCGTGCGGCTCGCCGGCGGCACGCTGTCGTCGGCGGGGGCCGGGGCCGTCCTGAACGGCGCCAACGTGGCCGCGATCGGCCCCGGGGACGGGGCCGGGTGGGAGGTGATCCAGTTCCGCGAGGCGCGTCTCGTCGGGCCTGACCTCTGGGAGATCGGGCTGAGGCTACGGGGGCAGGCGGGGACGGATGCGGACATGCCGCCCGCCTGGCCGGAGGGGAGCCTCTTCGTCCTTCTCGACGGGGCGGTCGGCCAGATCGACCTGCCGGCCGCGGCGCGCGGCCTCGCCCGGCACTGGCGCGTCGGCCCGGCGCGCCGCGGCCTCGACGATCCGAGCTACGTGGAGAAGGTACTGGCCTTTCCGGGCATCGGCCTCCGCCCGCTCCGCCCCGTCCACCTGCGGGCCGCGCGCATGGGCGGCGACCGTGCCGTGAGCTGGGTGCGCCGCAGCCGTATCGACGCCGACAGCTGGGAGGGCACCGACGTGCCGCTCGGCGAGGCGACAGAGGCCTATTCGGTTCGCGTCGTGGACGCGGGCGGCCTCCGGCGCGAGGCGACCGTCACGACGCCCGCCTTCACGTATACCGCCGCGATGCGGGCCGAGGACGGCACCGCGCCGCCCCATTGGATCGAAGTCGCCCAGCTCTCCGACCGGTTCGGACCGGGCCCGTTCGCGAGGATCACCATCGATGACTGAAACGGCCAACCTCTCGCTTCCGCTCCTCCAGCCCGGACAGGCACAGAAGCACGTCACCGTGAACGAGGCGCTGGTCCGGCTCGACGGGCTGACGCAACTCCGCCTCGTGTCGGTGTCGCAGATCGTTCCGCCCGTGGCGCCGGAGGAGGGCGCGGCCTACGGCGTGGGCGTCGGCGCGGTGAACGGCTGGGCCGGGCGGGACGGAGACGTGGCGGTCGCCGTGGGCGGCGGCTGGGTCTTCGTGACGCCGAGGCGCGGCTGGCGGGCGATGGTGCTCGACGCAGGCGCGGGCGCCGTCTTCGACGGCATGGCGTGGCGGGCGGGCGCGGCGACGCTCACGCCCTGGGGCGCGGGGCTCGCCCTGCGTGCGGCAGAGATCGAGGTGACGCTCGGGGCCGGGGCCGCGGCGACGACGCCGCCGGTCTTTCCCGAGCGCGCCATCGTCTTCGGCGTCACGGGGCGTGTCACGCAGGCCATCACCGGAAGCGCCACGGCCTGGTCCCTCGGTGTGCCGGGCGAGCCCGGGCGCTACGGCACGGGCCTCGGTCTCGCCTTGAATTCCTGGGTGAACGGCCCGGGCGCGCCGCAGGTAGCCTGGACGCCGACGCCGCTCGAGATCACGGCGGAGGGCGGGACCTTCGCGGGCGGCGCCCTCCGCCTCGTTGCGCATTTCGCGGAGCTGGCGCTGCCCGACCCGGTCTGAGGGCGACGCATTCGGCGCAGGGCTTTCCTGTATAGGATCGACGCCTGCGGCGCCGGGCGTTCCTGCATGGCATCGATGCCTTCGGCGCCGCCTCTTCCCGCATGACATCGGCGCCTGCGGCGCCGAGAGTTCATGTATGGGATCGGCGCCTGCGGCGCCGACATTTCATGCATGGGATCGGCGCCCTCGGCGCCGACCGGGGGCGGCG
>NZ_JBQLZP010000410.1:0-1136 GCF_052168335.1 Roseicyclus sp.
CCGGTCTACGGGCCGGGCGGCGCGGGGCGCGCGGTCCAGGACCGGCGTGAAGCCGCAGGCCGCCAGCGGCAGCGCGGCCATCAGCGCGAGGAACCTGCGGCGGTCAGACGACGACATTCACGATCCGTCCCGGCACGACGATCACCTTCTTCGGCGCCCCGCCTTCGAGGGCCCGCTGCACAGCGTCGTCCGCCAGCGCGGTCTTTTCAACCTCTTCCTTCGTGGCGTCCTTCGGCACCGTGATCTCCGAGCGCCGCTTGCCGTTGACCTGGATCGGCAGGGTCACGGTGTCCTCGACCAGCATGGCCTCGTCCGCCACCGGCCAGGGCGCTTCGGCGATCAGGCCCGCGCCGCCCTGGTGCGCCCAGATGTCCTCGGCCAGGTGCGGGGTCATCGGCGACATCAGCTGCGCGAGCGTCATGACCGCCTCGCGCTGCGCCGCGTGGGACGCCGTCGACCGCGCCAGCGTGTTGGTGAAGGCGTAGAGCTTGGCGATGGCCGCGTTGAAGCCGAAGCTGTCGATCCCGTTCGTCACGTCGCGGATGGTCCTGTGCATCTCGCGCAGGAGGTCGGCGTCGCCCTCGCCGGGCGCTGCCCGGTCCATCTGCCCGATCCGGTCGCAGAGGTTCCAGACCCGGCCGAGGTGCTTGTAGGCGGCCTCGGCGCCGGCGGCGGTCCATTCCACGTCGCGCTCGGGCGGGCTGTCGGACAGGACGAACCAGCGCGCGGTGTCGGCGCCGTAGGTCGCGATGATGTTCACCGGGTCGACGACATTCTTCTTGGATTTCGACATCTTGGCCGAGGGAGCGACCTCGACCTCGGTGCCGTCTTTGAGGAAGGCGCGGCCCTCGCGCATCTCCACCTCCTCGGGGAAGTGGTAGACCGGGCGGCCCTTCGCGTCGCGCGTCTGGAAGATCGCGTGCGTGACCATGCCTTGCGTGAAGAGCGCGTCGAACGGTTCCTTGCAGGCTTCGGGCAGGTGGCCGGTGATGTGCATCGCCCGGGCGAAGAAGCGGGAGTAGAGCAGGTGCAGGATCGCGTGCTCGATGCCGCCGATATACTGGTCGACGTTCATCCAGTATCCGGCCTCCGCGAGGTCGGTCGGCGTCGTCGCATGGGGCGCGGTGAAGCGGGCG
>NZ_JBQLZP010000411.1:0-3851 GCF_052168335.1 Roseicyclus sp.
GCCGGAGGCGGGGCGAGGCCGCGCCTTCGCCGGTCGCCGGCGCAGCCGGCGAAACACCCCGAATTCGCGCATGACCGGGGCCGCGCCGCGTGCTAGGCCACGTCCATGGCCGACCTTCCCACCAGGGACCAGATCCTCGACTGGATCGCCGCGAACCCGACGGCGACCTCCAAGCGCGACATCGCGCGCGCCTTCGGCATCAAGGGTGCCGCACGCATCGACCTCAAGCGCCTCCTGAAGGAGCTCGAGGGCCAGGGCCACCTCGAGAAGCGCCGCAAGACCTACCGCGACCCCGAGCGCCTGCCGCCCGTGTCGGTCCTGCAGGTCCTGCCGCCCGACGATCTCGGCGACGTCTTCTGCCGCCCGCTGGAATGGACCGGCGAGGGGCCCGAGCCGCGCATCCTCTTCTCGGCGCGCGCCACCGATCCCGCCGTGGGCGAGGGCGACCGCATCCTCGCGCGCCTGCAGGAGGTGCAGGGCGAGGATCACCAGTATGTCGCCCGCCTGATCCGGCGGATCGGCACCAATCCCCGCCGCGTGCTCGGCATCTTCCGCAAGGGCGCGGAAGGCGGGCGCATCGTTCCCATCGCCAAGGGCGCCGACCTCGAGTGGATGGTGCGCCCCGGCGACACCCACGGCGCGAAGGACGGCGAACTGGTCGAGGCCGAGCAGGCCGGGCCGAAGGCGCGCATGGGCCTGCCGCGCGCGCGCATCACGGAGCGCCTCGGCGATCCCGCAGCGCCCCGCGCCGTCAGCCTCATCGCCATCGCCGAGCACGGCATCCCCGACGCCTTTCCCGACGCCGCCGTCGCCGAGGCGGACGCGGCCAGGCCCGCGGGCCTGACGGGCCGCGAGGATCTGCGCGACCTGCCCCTCGTCACCATCGACCCCGCCGACGCGCGCGACCGCGACGACGCGGTGCTGGCGCATGCCGATGACGACCCGAAGAACAGGGGCGGCCATGTCGTCTGGGTCGCCATCGCCGACGTCGCCCATTACGTGCCCTACGGCAGCGCGCTCGACCGCGAGGCGCGCAGGCGCGGCAATTCCACCTACTTCCCCGACCGCGTCGTGCCGATGCTGCCCGACCGGCTGTCCGGCGATCTCTGCTCGCTCCACGACGGCGTGCCGCGCGCCTGCCTCGCCGTGCGCATGACCATCGGCGCGGACGGCGAATTGCGCGACCACCGCTTCCTCCGGGGCCTCATGCGCTCGCGCGCCTCGCTCGAATATGCCGAGGTGCAGGCCGCGAAGGACGGCGACCCCTCGGAGAAGACCGCGCCGCTGCTGGCCGAGGTGATCGAGCCGCTCTACGCCGCCTATGCCGCGCTCCGCGACGCGCGTGCGCGGCGCCAGCCCCTCGATCTCGACCTGCCCGAGCGGCGGATCGAGCTCGACGAGAAGGGCCGCGTCACCTCCGTCGCCTTCAAGGAGCGGCTCGACGCCCACCGGCTGGTCGAGGAGTTCATGGTGCTGGCGAACGTCGCCGCCGCCCGGACGCTGGCCGAGAAGCGCACGCCGCTCCTCTACCGCGTCCACGAGGAACCCGCGCCCGAGAAGATCGAGGCGCTGCGCGAGACCGCCGAGAGCGCGGGCTTCACGCTCGCCAAGGGCCAGGTGCTCCAGACCGCGCAGCTCAACCGCCTGCTGGCCCAGGCCGAGGGGACGGAGCATGACGAGCTGATCAACATGTCGACGCTCCGCTCCATGACGCAGGCCTATTACAGCCCCGAGAACTTCGGGCATTTCGGCCTCGCGCTGACGCACTACGCGCATTTCACCTCGCCGATCCGGCGCTACTCGGACCTTGTCGTCCACCGGGCGCTGATCGCGGCGCATGGCTGGGGCCGGGACGGCCTCAAGCCCGAGGAGATCGAGCGCCTGGAGGAGACCGCCAAGCACATCTCCGAGACCGAGCGGCGCTCGATGGCGGCCGAGCGCGACACGACCGACCGCTACCTCGCGGCCTATCTCTCCGACCGCGTCGGCGCGACCTTCACCGGCCGGATCAGCGGCATCGCCCGCTTCGGCGCCTTCGTGAAGCTCGACGAGACCGGCGCCGACGGCCTCCTGCCGATGCGCGCGATCGGGCACGAGTATTTCCACTACGACGCCCAGACCCAGACGCTGATGGGCGCGGACAGCGGACTGACCATCGGCATCGGCGACCGCGTGACCGTCAAGCTCGCCGAGGCGGTTCCGGTCACGGGCGGCCTGACGCTGGAACTGATCGAGCTCGACGACAAGGCGATGCCCCGCCGACCGGGGCGCGCGCGCAAGGGCGCGCCGCCCCGCCGCAAGGAGGCGCGCGAGGGCAAGAAGCGCGGAAAGCTGCGCAAGAAGGCGGCCCGCCGCGGCTGAGCTGTCCCGAACGGCAAGACCCCGCGCATGGATCGCGCCGCCCTGTGCCTCGGGCCCCGTTTCCGCTATGTTGCCCGAAAATCGAGCAAGAACGGACCGCAGGACATGCGCGGCGTCATCTACCCAATTCTGGCCCTCTGCGCCCTCGGTGCGCCCGCGGCTGCCTTGCCGCCGGTCTCCTCGCCCCTGCCGCAGCCGCGCCCCGAGCTCAGGACGCTCGCCGTCTCGACCGCCGCGGTCCGGCGGGAGCCGACAGCTTTCGCCGTCACCCGCTCGCCCCGGCCGGTCCTGCGCGGCGCCGTGCCCGCGGCCGAAGACCCCGGCTTCCGCCGCTGGATCGCCGAGTTCCGCACCCGCGCGCTCGCCGGCGGCATCCGGGCCGAGACCTTCGACCGCGCCTTCGCCGGCGTCGCCCTCCAGTCCCGCGTCGTCGAGCGCGACCGCAACCAGGCCGAGTTCAGCCGCACGCTCTGGGACTATCTCGACGGCGCGGTGTCGGACACGCGCGTCGCCAACGGGCGCAGAGCCGTCGCCGAACACCGCGAGACGCTCGCCGCCATCGAGCGGCGCTACCGCGTCGATGCCGAGGTCGTCGTCGCGATCTGGGGCCTCGAGAGCGCCTATGGCGCGATGCGCGGCTCGACCGACATCGTCTCGGCCATGGCGACGCTGGCCTATGACGGGCGGCGGCGCGACTTCTTCGAGGCGCAGCTGATCGCCGCGCTCCGCATCCTGCAGGCGGGCGACGTGGCGCCACGGCAGATGACCGGCTCCTGGGCCGGGGCGATGGGCCACACGCAGTTCATGCCGACGAGCTATCTCGAGCACGCGCAGGACTTCGACGGCGACGGGCGGCGCGACATCTGGTCGGACGACCCGACCGACGCGCTGGCCTCCACCGCCGCCTATCTCGCGCATTTCGGCTGGACCTACGGCCAGCCCTGGGGCGTCGAGGTGGTCCTGCCGCGCGGCTTCGACTATGCGCTGACCGGCGAGCGCGTCCGCCGCGACGCGGGCTTCTGGCGGCGGCAGGGCGTGCGCCTCGCCGATGGCGGCCAGGTGCCCGACCACGGGCAGGCCTTGATCCTGCTTCCCGCGGGCGCGCAGGGCGTGGCCCTCATGATCTTCGACAACTTCCGCGTGATCGAGCGCTACAACCCCGCCGACGCCTACGTGATCGGCGTCGGACACCTCGCTGACCGGATCGCAGGCGGCGCCCCCTTCCGCGCCTCCTGGCCGCGGGGCGACCGCGCCCTGACCGGCGACGAGCGGCGCGAGCTGCAACAGCGGCTGACGGCGGCGGGCTTTCCGACGAACGGCGTGGACGGCATCGTGGGCCCGAACACGATCGAGGCCGTGCGCCGCTTCCAGCAGTCGCGCGGCGTCGTGCCGGACGGCTACGCCTCGCTCAGGCTGCTGGAACAGCTCCGCTAGGCGCGACCGCGTCGCCAAGCACGATCCGTCCCGGCGCCACGACCTCCGCGCACCAG
>NZ_JBQLZP010000412.1:0-2066 GCF_052168335.1 Roseicyclus sp.
AGATCGTGTCGGACAAGAAGCCCCCGGTCTACGCCCGCGCCTTCGCCGCGCACGGGCAGGGTGCGGAGCGCGCCATGATGATCGGCAATTCCATGCGCTCCGACGTGATCCCGGCGCTCGAGGCGGGTGCCTGGGGCGTCTTCGTCCCCCACGGCCTGACCTGGGAACTCGAGCACGCGTCCGCCCCCGAGGGACACCCGCGGTTTCGTGAACTCGAGCATCTGGGCGGCGTGCTAGCCTTGCTCGACGACATCGAGACCTGAGGCCCCATGATCGACGCCGCCATCCTGCCGCTCCAGCGGCGGCTGCTGCAGCCGCCCGCCGAGTGGCTGGCCGCCCGGGGCGTGCCGGCAGACCGGATAACCGTCATCGGCCTCGTGGTGGGCCTGCTCGCGGCGGGCGCGGCGGCGCTGGGGCTCTGGTGGCTGGCGCTGGCGGGGCTCTTGCTCAACCGGCTGGCGGACGGGCTCGACGGCGCGGTGGCGCGGCTGACGCGGCCGACCGACCGGGGGGCCTTCCTCGACATCGCGCTCGACTTCGTCTTCTACGCGACGTTTCCGCTCGGCTTCGTCCTCGCCGACCCGGTGGCGAACGCGCTGCCGGGCGCGGTCCTGATCGCGAGCTTCATCCTGTCGGGCACATCCTTCCTCGCCTTCGCCGTCATCGCTGGGCGGCGGGGCCTCCAGGCCTCGGACTACCCGACGAAGGGCATCTACTATCTCGGCGGCCTGACCGAAGGCGCCGAGACCATCCTCGTCTTCGCGGCCTTCTGCCTGTTCCCGCAGGCCTTCCCGGTCCTCGCCCTTGTCTTCGCGGCGGCCTGTGCGATCACGGGCATCACCCGCTACGCGGCGGGCTGGCGCATGTTCGGAGACCCCTGATGCCCTTCTCGATCCATGTCGGACCGAACGTCCGCACCTCGCCCTTCTTCGAGGCCACCGTCGCCGACGGGGTGCGGAGCTTCTCGGTCTACAACCACATGTACATTCCGGGGAATTTCGGCGACCCCGACGGCGAGTACGACCGCCTGCTCCACGGTGTCGCCATGTGGGACGTGGCGGTTCAGCGGCAGGTGGAACTCGCGGGCCCCGACGCGATGGTGCTGGCGCAGCTCCTGACGCCGCGCCACCTCGGCGGCACCAGGCCCGGCCAGGGCCGTTACGTGCCGCTCTGCGACCATGACGGCTGGCTCATCAACGATCCGGTGCTGCTGCCGCTCTCGCAGACGCAGGTGTGGCTCTCCATCGCGGACAGCGACGTGGGGCTCTGGGCGCTTGCCATCGCGCGCGAGCGGGGCCTCGACGTCGCCGTGACGGAGCCCGATGTCTCGCCGCTCGCCATCCAGGGGCCGCTGGCGATGGAGGTGGCGGAGGCGCTTCTCGGCGACTGGGTGCGGGCGCTGCGCCCCTTCGCCTTCCGCGAGACGGAGCTCGACGGCATCCCGCTCGTCGTGGCGCGGTCGGGCTGGTCGAAACAGGGCGGGGTCGAGCTCTACCTACGCGACGGCAGCCGCGGGACCGAGCTGTGGGAGCGGGTGAAGCGCGCAGGTGCGCCCTGGGACATCGGCCCCGGGGCGCCGAACGACATCGAGCGGCTGGAATCCGGCCTCATCTCCTACGGTGCGGACATGCGGCGGCAGACCTTGCCCGCCAACCCGTTCGAGATGGGGTTCGGGGCGATGATCGACCTCTCGGCGGGGCACGACTTCATCGGCCGCGCGGCGCTGGAGCGGATCGCGGCGGAGGGCCCCGCGCGGCGGCGGGTCGGCGTCTTCCTCGACGGGCCGCCCGTGGACGGCAACCGGCAGCCGCTGACCCTGCTCCGGGACGGGGTGCGGATCGGTCATGTGACCGAGATCGCCCATTCCCGCCGCCTTGGGCGCAACATCGGCGTGGGCCTCGCACCCGCGGACCTCGGCGACGACGCGACGGGCCTCTCGGTCGGGCTTGCGGATGGCGAGAGGGCAGCCAGCCTGACCGCCCTCCCCTTCCTGCGCTGAACCGTTCAGGCGGCGGCGAGCGTGCGACGCGCGCCCGCGCCCGCGAGGAGGAGCCAGAGGCAGAACG
>NZ_JBQLZP010000413.1:0-8334 GCF_052168335.1 Roseicyclus sp.
CGCGCCCGCACCGACACGTCGAGCGCCGAGACCGCCTCGTCCAGCACGATGATCCGGGGCCGTGTGATCAGCGCCCGGGCGATGGCGATGCGCTGGCGCTGCCCGCCCGAGAACTCGTGCGGATACTTGTCGATGGCGTCGGGCGGCAGGTGCACGGCGGCGAGCGCCTCGGCCACCCGGTCGCGGCGCTCGGAGCGCGACGGCTGCGCATCGAGGAGGTGGAAGGGTTCGCCGACCAGACGCTCCACCCGCCAGCGCGGGTTGAAGCTGCCGTAGGGGTCCTGGAACACGACCTGGATCCCGGCGCGGAGACTGCGGGGCATGTGCGGGAGAATGGACTGCCCGAACAGGCGGATGTCGCCCCCCTGCACCGGGTCGAGGCCGAGGATCGCGCGCGTCAGCGTCGACTTCCCGCAGCCCGACTCGCCCACGAGGCCGAGGGATTCTCCCTCGTCGAGCGCGAAGGAGACGCCATCGACGGCGACCACGGGCGGCCCCCGGCGGAAGCCTTCGCGCCGGCCGGGGTACTCGCGGCGGACCGCCTGCACCTCGAGGAGGGCTTCGGGCCGGGGCTCGGCCCTGCGGTCGGGCACGTGGGACGAGGCGGCGAGAAGGGCGCGCGTGTAGGGATGCGTCCGCTCGGCCAGGACCTGCGCCGTCGGCCCCGTCTCCACGATCTCGCCCGCGCGCATGACCGCGATGCGCGAGGCCATGTCGGCCACCACGCCGAGGTCATGCGTGATGAGGAGCAGCGCCATGCCCTCCTCCGCCACGAGCCCCTTCAGGAGGTCGAGGATCTGCGCCTGCGTGGTGACGTCGAGCGCGGTCGTCGGCTCGTCCGCGATGAGGAGGCGGGGATGCCGGGCGATGGCCGCGGCGATGCAGACACGCTGCCGCTGTCCGCCGGAAAGCTCGTGGGGATAGGCGTCCATGCCCACGTGCGACAGGCCCACGCGGTCGAGCCGGTCGCGCGCGATCCGCGCGGCCTCCGCCCGTGAGGGCGTGCCGTGGATCAGGAGCGTCTCCGCCACCTGCTCGCCGATGGTCTGCACGGGGTTGAGCGCGGTCATGGGCTCCTGGAAGATCATGCCGATCTCGTTACCCCGGACGGCGCACCAGTCGCGCTCGGGCAGGGCCGCGAGATCCCGCCCGTCGAGGCGGATCGCGCCCCGCGCCTCCGCCCCCTCGGGCAGGAGGCCCATGAGCGCCAGCGCCGTCATCGACTTGCCGGACCCGCTCTCGCCGACGAGGCCGAAGACCTCGCCCGGCGCGATGTCAAGCGACACGCGCTTCAGGATGGGCGTGCCGTGGATCGACACGTCGAGACGCTCGAGCCCGATCATGGCGCCACCCCGGATTTTCGTACGAAAATCCGCACCATGTGATTATTCGTACGAATAATCACGCCTCCCGCCTCCGCAGCCTCGGGTCGAGCGCGTCGCGCAGCCCGTCGCCCAGAAGATTCAGCCCCAGCACCATGAGCACGATGGCGAGCCCCGGCAGCACCGCCAGCATCGGGTGCGTGTAGATCATCGTCTGCGCCTCCGACAGCATCCGCCCCCAGGACGGCGTGGGCGGTTGCGCGCCGAGGCCCACGTAGGACAGCGCCGCCTCCGCCAGGATCCCGAGCGAGAACTGGATCGTCGCCTGAACGATCAGGAGGTTCGTGATGTTCGGCAGGATGTGCTCGACCGAGATGCGCAGCCGCCCCTTGCCGGAGGCGCGGGCGGCGAGCACGTAGTCGAGCGTCCAGAGCGACAGCGCGCCGCCCCGCGCCACGCGGGCGAAGACGGGAATGTTGAAGATCCCGATGGCGAGGATGGCGTTCGTCGCCGACGGCCCGTAGCGCGCGGTGATGAGGATCGCGATCACCAGCGAGGGGAAGGCGAAGATCAGGTCGTTGCCCCGCATGATGACCTCGTCGAGGAGGCTCCCCCGGTTCGCGGCGGCGGCCAGGCCGAGCGGCACCCCGAGGCCGATGCCGATGCCGACCGCGATCAGCGCCACCGCGATCGAGGTCTGCGCGCCGATCATCAGCATCGAGGCGAGGTCGCGGCCGAGCTGGTCGGTGCCGAGGGGATAGGTCGCGCTTGGTGGCTGGAGCCGCTCGGCGATCGAGACGCCGGTGACGGGATGCGGCGTCCAGAACAGGCTGAGGCCCGCGACGGCCACGAAGACGGCCGTGATGACCGCGCCGATCAGGAGGGCGGGGGGCACGCGCGTCATCTGCGGCGGAGCCTCGGGTCGACGAGGGCATAGGCCACGTCCACGAGGAAGGTCACGAGGATCACCGCGAAGACGAGGAGCATCGTGACCGACTCGACCACCACGAGGTCGCGCTGCGTGATCCCCTGGAAGATCAGCCGCCCGAGGCCGGGCAGGAAGAACACGTTCTCGATGATGATCGCCCCCGCGAGGAGGAACGAGAACTGCAGACCGATGATCGTGAGGACCGGGATCATCGCGTTCTTGAGCGCGTGTCGCAGCACCGCCTGCCGCCGCGAGAGGCCCTTGGCGCGCGCCGTGCGGATGTAGTCCTGTCCCAGCGTTTCCAGCAGCGCGGAGCGCATCACGCGCGCGAGGATCGAGGCCTGCGGCAGCGCCAGCGCCACGGCCGGCAGCGTCAGCGACTTGATGGCGAGGAGCGGGTCCTCCCACCCCGGAAACCCGCCGGCCGAGAACCATTGCAGCGTGACGGCGAAAAGCAGGACGAGCAGCATCGCGAACCAGAAGTTCGGGATCGCGATGCCGAGCTGCGTGCCGCCCATGATGCCGTAGTCCAGCACCCGCCCCCGGTTCGCGGCGGCGAGGATGCCGATGGGGAAGGCGATCAGCGTGGAGAGCGTGAGCGCGTAGACCGCCAGCGGCAGCGACACCCAGAGCCGGTCGAGCACCAGCTCCGACACCGGCACGCGGTAGGTGTAGGAGGTGCCGAAATCCCCCGTCAGCATGCCGCCCACCCAGGCGAAGTACCGCTCGACCTTGGAGCCGTCGAGGCCGAGCTCGGCCCGGAGCGCGGCCAGCGTCTCGTCGGTCGCGTTCATGCCGAGCATGTAGCTCGCCGGGTCTCCGGGGATGACCTCGATCAGCGCGAAGATCACGACGCTCGCCACCACGAGGCTGAGGCCGAGGGACAGGGCACGGGTGGCGACGTAACGCAACATGGCGCGACGTTAGTGGGGGCTTTCCGGACTGGCCAGAGGGGACTTGCGGCAGGCGCGCGGGCGCGGTCTGATGGGCGCGACCGGGGGCGATGGCGTCGCCCCCGTTGCACCGTCAGACCGCCCTGTACGCCGGGGCCTCCGCAGATCAGGAGGGCCCTGCCCATGACCACCGGATCCCGACCGCAGTTCTTCCGCTTCCACAACGGCGCCAAGGCCCCTCTGCCCTTCACCGAGGCCGAATACGCGGCGCGCCTCATGGGTTTGCGCACGATCATGGATGCCCATGGTGTCGAGGCCGCGGTGCTCACCTCGATGCACAACGTCGCCTACTATTCGGGCTTCCTCTACTGTTCCTTCGGGCGGCCCTATGCGCTCGTCGTCACGGCGTCGGAGGCGGTCGTCGTCTCGGCGGGAATCGATGGCGGCCAGCCGTGGCGGCGCGCGGCCTGCGACGGCATCACCTACACCGACTGGGAACGCGACAACTTCTGGCGCGCGGTGGCGCATGTGGCGGGAACCGGACGCACCTTCGGGGTGGAGGAGGATCACCTCAGCATGGCGCAGATGGGCAGGCTCCGCGCCTTCTTGCGTCCGCGCGGCACGGTCGACCTCGCGCCCGCCACGATGCGGCAGCGGATGGTGAAGTCCGACGCCGAGCGCGACCTGATCCGCGCGGGCGCGGCGGTGGCGGATATCGGCGGCCAGGCCATCCGCGCGGCCATCGCCGAGGGCGTGCGCGAGATCGACGTGGCGATGGCGGGCCGCGACGCGATGGAGCTGGAGATCGCCCGCCGCTTCCCCGAGGCCGAGTATCGCGACACCTGGGTCTGGTTCCAGTCGGGCCCCAACACCGACGGCGCGCACAACCCGGTGACGGGGCGGCGCCTGCACCGGGGCGACATCCTCAGCCTCAACACATTCCCGATGATCTCGGGCTACTACACCGCGCTCGAGCGGACGCTGTTCCTCGGGCAGCCCGACGCGGCCTCGCGCGACGTCTGGGAGGCGAATGTCGCGACCCATGAGCTCGGCCTCTCGCTCATCCGCCCCGGCCTCTCCTGCGCCGAGATCACCCGTCGGCTGAACGACTTCCTGGCCGAGCGCGACCTCCTGCGATACCGGAGCTTCGGCTAGGGCCATTCCTTCGGCATCCTCAGCCACTACTACGGCCGCGAGGCGGGGCTCGAGCTGCGCGAGGACGTGGAGACGGTGCTGGAACCCGGCATGGTCGTGTCGATGGAGCCGATGCTGACCATCCCCGAGGGGCAGCCCGGCGCGGGCGGCTACAGGGAGCACGACATCCTGATCGTGACCGAGGACGGGGCCGAGAACATCACCGGCTTCCCCTACGGACCGGAGCACAACGTGCTCTGATCGCGGATTTTCGGGGCGCCGCTTCCGTTTCATCGGCCCGTTACGTGTCCGTTACGTGGTTGTCATGCGTCTGGGCGACAGACCTCCGGCATGACAACCCGTGGGGAGCCCCGAATGACGCCTCGTTTCGTGACGCTGACGTCCGCCCTTGCCCTGCTGGCCGGCCCGGCGCTGGCGCAGGACATGAACTTCAACCGCATCGCGTCCTTCCCGGTCGCGGCGAACACGCCCGACGCCGAGGAGACCTCGGCCGAGATCATCGCCGCAACCGGCGACGGCATGACGCTCATCTATTCCGACAGCCCCGCGGGCGTGATCGGCTTCATCGACATCACCGACCCGGCGAACCCCGTCGCGGCCGGCACCTTCGCGCTGCCGAACGGCGAGCCGACGGCCGTGTCCGCGCTGGGTCAGACGGTCTTCGTGGCCGAGAACACCTCGGAGAGCTTCACCAACCCCTCGGGCGTCCTGCATGCGATCGACGCGGGCACGCGCGAGGTCCTCGCCTCCTGCGATCTCGGCGGGCAGCCCGACAGCACGGCGGTCGCGCCCGACGGCAGCTTCATCACCGTGGCGATCGAGAACGAGCGCGACGAGGATGCCGGCGACGGCCGCGTGCCGCAGATGCCGGCCGGCCATCTCGTGATCCAGCCGCTCGGCGATGGCGGGGCGATGGACTGCGCCGAGCAGATCCGCGTGGAGCTGACGGGCCTGGCCGATATCGCGCCGGAAGACCCCGAGCCCGAGTTCGTCGACGTGAACGCGGGCGGCGACATCGCCGTGACGCTGCAGGAAAACAACCACATCGTCGTCGTGTCCTCCGCCGGCGAGGTCCTCAGCCACTTCCACGCCGGGTCCGTGACGCTCGAGGGTGTGGACACCGAGGAAGAGGGCGCGCTGACCTTCGACGGCACGCTGGCCGACGTGCCGCGCGAGCCCGACGCGCTCCAGTGGATCGACGCCGACCATTTCGTCGTCGCCAACGAGGGCGACATGGACGGCGGCAGCCGCGGCTTCACCGTGTTCCGCCGCGACGGGACCGTGGTGTTCGAAAGCGGCCTCGCCTTCGAATACGCCGTGGCCGAGATCGGCCACTATCCCGAAGGGCGTTCGGGCAACAAGGGCGTCGAGCCCGAGGGCATGGAGTTCGGCACCTTCGGCGGTGTGCCGATGTTGTTCCTCCTGTCCGAGCGCGGCTCGGTCGTCGGCGTCTACGACATGACCGATCCCGCCGCGCCCGTGCTGGCGCAGTTCCTGCCTTCGGGCATCTCGCCGGAGGGCGTCATCGCGATCCCGGAGCGCAACCTGCTGGCCACCGCGAACGAGTTCGACGGGCGCGGCGACGGCGCGGCCCCGGCGCATGTGATGATCTACGAATACCAGTCGGCCCCCGCCGTCTATCCGCATCTGACCAGCGCGGGAACGGACGGGCTGATCGGCTGGGGTGCGATCTCGGGGCAGGTGATGGCCGAGGACGGAACGATCTTCGCCGTCTCCGACAGCTTCTATGGCATGCAGCCCACGATCTTCCACATCGACGTGAGCCAGACCCCCGCCCGGATCGTCGACGCCATCCGCGTCACGCGCGAGGGGCAGCCCGCGCAATTGATGGACATGGAGGGCATCGCGCTGGATGGCGAGGGCGGCTTCTGGGTCGCGTCCGAAGGGCGGTCCGACCGGATCATCCCGCACGCGATCTACCACATCGGCGCGGACGGGGCGATCAAGGACACCATCGCGCTGCCGAACGAGCTGCTGGCCGTCGAGACCCGCTTCGGCTTCGAGGGCATCACCCGCGTCGGCGACATGCTCTACTTGGCGGTGCAGCGCCCCTGGCGCGACGATCCGGCGAACCACGCCAAGGTCCTGGGCTACAACCTCGGGACCGAGGAATGGTCGGTGATCCACTACCCGCTGACCGAGCCCGCGACCGGCTGGGTGGGCCTGAGCGAGATCGTGGCCCATGGCGATCACCTCTACTTCGTCGAGCGCGACAACCAGCTCGCCGGGGCGGCCGTGACCAAGCTCATCACCCGCGTGCCGCTGGCCGCGATGGAGGGGATGGTGGCGCTCGGCGAGACGCCGGCGGTGCTCGCCCCCGAAACGGTCGTGGACCTCATGCCCTACCTCACCTCGACCGGCGGCTACGTGCTCGACAAGGTCGAGGGTCTCGCCATCGCGGAGGACGGGACGATGTGGGTCTCGACCGACAACGACGGCGTCGAGGATCACTCGGGCGAGACGATGTTCTTCGCGATCCCGCCGATGTGAGGCGCACGCCGTTCGAAACCGTCCCTCGCGGCGCTGCCGCGAGGGTGCCCCCTTCGCCGGGTTTTCGGTGGTGTTGCCGGTAGATGCTCACGGCATGTTGCAGGATGCCCGGTGGGCGCAACGACTTGTCATCCGGCCGCCCCCGCCGGAGGGGAACCGGCCTCGGGTCGGCGGGGTTGGCCGGCCGTAGACGGAAGGCGATTTCGAGCGCGGTTCGCTCGTCGGATCGCGGGACATCGACACCCAGAGAGATTTCATCAGCATCATCCCCGCAGGGTCTTCCCCACCTGCGGGGACGTTTTCGTCAGGTGGCCCGCCCGATCCGGCCCAGCCCTTCGGCGAGGCGGTCGAACACCAGCCGCACGCGGCGCGAAGTGTGCAGGTCCCGGTGCGCAGCGAGCCAGATGGGGAAGGTCACGAGCGGCGGGGCGTCCGGCTGCGCGCGGACGAGCGCGGGGTCTGGGTCGCCCATCCATGTCGGCATCGCGGCCACACCCAGGCCCGCCCGCGCAAGCGCGAGCTGCACGTGGCTGTCCTCGCTGAGGAAGGCGAAATTCTCGGGCGGGACATCGAGGCCGCGTTCGGCCAGCATCCCGCGATAGGTGTCCTCGAGCCCGTAGCCCACGAAGGGCAGCGTCCCGAGCGGCCCCCGCGCCAGAAGCTCGGGCGTGGCGTAGAGCGCGGCCTCGTCCTCGGCCACGAGCCGCGCGGTCAGGTCCGGCTGGTCGGGGCGGACGTGGCGGATCGCGATGTCAGCCTCGCGGCGCATGAGGTCGCGGATGGCGTTCGTCGCGATCACCTGGATGCGGAGCGCGGGCGCCTCCTCGCGGATGCGGGCGAGGATCGGCGGGAGAAGCGCGCTCGCGTAGAGGTTCGACGCCGTCACCGTGACGACGCCCGCGATCTCCTGGCTCTGCCCGCTGGCGGCGAGCGCGGCGGCGTGCGCCGCCTCCGCCATGCCGCGCAGGTGGTCGATGAGGGAAAGCCCCGCCTCCGTCAGCTCCATCCGCTTGCCCGCGCGGGTGAAGAGGGTGACGCCCAGATCCTCCTCGAAGGCCGTGACCTGCCGCCCGAGCGTCGGTTGCGTCATGCCGAGCGCCCGCGCCGCCGCCGAGAGGGAGCCCGCCTCGGCGGTCGCCACGACGGCGCGGGCGCGGTTCCAGTCGAAGGCGATGCTCTTCCAATCCATGCGCCAACGTATGGGTTCTCTGCGGATTTCGTCAATTACTGCGTCGCGGCGCATGGGTTATGTCGCTGCCACCCAAGCCGGAAAGGACACCCGCCATGAAAGCCGCGCTCTACACCCGTTACGGAGGCCCCGAGGTCATCGGCCTCGCCGAGATCGCGCGCCCCGTCCCAGGCAAGGGCGAGATCCTCGTCCGCGTCGCGGCGGCTGGCGTCAACACCGCCGACTGGCGGCTGCGTGCGGCCGCGTTCCCGGGGGTCATCAATCTCGTCGGGGGGCGGCTCATGTTCGGCATCTTCCGGCCGCGCCAGCCGGTTCTCCGGCGCGAATTCGCCGGCA
>NZ_JBQLZP010000414.1:0-16466 GCF_052168335.1 Roseicyclus sp.
TGAATCACTCAACAATAAGGCGGCGCACCATGACCCTCTTTCGATCCTTCCTCGCGGCGGTTCCCGTTGCGGCCCTCCTCTTCGCCGGTGCGCTCCAGGCGCGCGAGGTCGAGCATGCCCTCGGCGTCACCGAGGTTCCCGACGCGCCGCAGCGGGTCGTCGTGCTGACCAACGAGGGCACCGAGGCGCTGCTGGCGCTCGGCGTCACGCCCGTGGGCGCGGCGAATTCCTGGAACGGCGACCCGTGGTGGGACCACATCGCCGAGGCGATGGGCGACGCCGTACCGGTCGGAACCGAGAGCGCGGTGAATCTCGAGCTTGTCGCGGCGCTCGAGCCCGACCTCATCATCGGGAACGCGCAGCGCCACGAGGAGATCTATCCGCAGCTCTCCGCCATCGCGCCGACGGTGATGTCCCAGGAACTGCGCGGCGACTGGAAGATCAACTTCCGCCTCTACGCCGAAGCCCTCGGCCGCGAGGCGCAGGGCGCGGCCGCCATCGCGGACTACGATGCCGCCGTCGCCGGCCTGCGGGAGCGGCTCGGCCCGGCGCTCGAGGAGGAGGTCTCGGTCATCCGCTTCCTTCCCGGCCAGATCCGCATCTACCAGCTCGACAGCTTCTCGGGCGTGCTGCTGCAAGACCTCGGCTTCCGGCGGCCCGAGATCCAGGACGTCGAGGCCTTCGCCATCTTCACCGGCAAGGAGGCCATCCCGGACATGGACGGCGACCGGATCTTCCACTTCACCTGGGACACCGGCGACGGCGAGGGCGACGCGCTCGCCAACGAGGTTCTGGCGGACCCGCTCTGGCAATCCCTCTCGGCCGTTCAGGCGGGCAATGTCCACGCCGTCAGCGACGCGATCTGGAACACGGCGGGCGGCATCCTCGCCGCCGGGCTGATGCTCGAGGACATCGCGCGGATCTATGGCGTCGAGTGATCCCGTCCGCGCGGTCAGGGTCGAGCGGGTCGCTCCGCTCGGCCCGACGATGCGGCGCGTGACCTTCGCGCCCGAGGGCGACCCGCACCCGACGGAGGTGCGCCCGCATGGCGGCCATTGCCGCCTGTTCTTTCCCGACCCGCAGGATGCAACGGTCCCGCGCGCCCGCGCCTTCACCTATCGCCGCTGGCACGCCGACGGGCGGTTCGACGTCGATTTCGTCGTCCACGACGGGGACGGTCCGGCCGCGCGATGGCTGCGCCGGGCGGCGCCCGGGGACGCGATCGGCTGGCGCCATGGCGGCCCGCCGAAGATCACGTTGCAGGAGCCGGGAGCGTACAAGAGCTTTCTCGTCGCCGACGCCACCGCGCTCCCGCTTGTCTCTGCGTTGCTGGAGACGGCCGACGCGACAAGGCCGGTTGAGGTGCTCCTTCTGCCGGACGCGGATGGACCGCTGCCGCGCCTCGATCCCTCGCGGGACGTCTCGGTTCAGTCTGGTCGAAGCGTCGAGGACATCGAGGCGCGCCTTCGCCTGTCGCTGCGTGGCCACAGCCTGTTCCTTGCGGCGTGCGAGGCAGGGGCGATGCGCCGGCTCAGGCGGCTCGTGCTGGACGGCATCGGGCTCGACCGAAGCCAAGTCGTCACTTCGGGCTACTGGAAGGCCGGGCTGACCACCGAGGAAGTCGATATTGCGAAGCGGGAGGCGTCCTGGTTCGGAGACGGCGCGTTTCCGGATGGAGAAGCACTCCCTATCCGGTCACGGATCGCGAGGTTCCCGAAGGTCGGCCAAGGGCCGTTCTCGTAAAGGGCATCGAAGGGCAGATCGGGCGGGACGCGGACGTTTGCAATTGCGTCCGAGCAGGTGCCGAAACGCAACGGGATCATCGGAACCTGGCGGATCCGGGAACGCGGGCGTTCGTTCGGGCCATCAGAAGAACCCTTTCTTGAGGGCCATCGCGGCAGCACCGATGGCCGAGGTCTCTCCGCCGATCTCCGAGACCTGAAGGCGCGGCATGCGACGGCGGATCCCGTGGCGCGGATGATCCCAGAATGCGGTGCGCGCGATGAGCGCCTCGGCCAGGGCGCGCGGGATCTGGCCGCCGAAGACGATCACCTCGGGATCGACCACCGCGCTCAGGACGTTCACGACGCGGTTGTGATAGGGTTCGACCCGGTCCAGCCAGTCCGAGACGCTAGGCCACGTGATCTCGAATTGCCGGGAAAGGTCGTAAATCGTCGTCACGTCCACCCCGTTGGCCTGCAATGTTTCAAGCAGGCTCCGCAGCGCCGGCCTGTCGGGCATCTCGGCGGGGGTGAACATCCCCGACAACTCGCCGGCATTGCCAAAAGCCCCACGGGCCAGCTCGCCGTCCAGGATGATCCCGCCGCCGAACCCGTAGTTGAACGACAGGTAGACGAAATTGTCGACCTCGCGCCCGACTCCCAGCATCTGCTCGCAGATTGCGCCGGTGTTGGCGCCGTTCTCTGTCCAGACCGGCAGGCCGAAATGCTCCGACAGGAGCGGGCCAAGCTGGACATCCGACCAATGCGACAACGGCTCGGGCGCGTTGTAGCGTGACCCTTCGATCACGAAGCCGGAGATGGCGAAGCCGATGCCGAAAAGATCCTCGGCGGCGAAACCCGCCTCGGCGCGCAAGGCCGCGATCACGTCGCCGACCCGCGCCAGGCCCTCCCGCAGCGTCAGGTCGCTGATCGGCACGGACCGCGTCCGCACGCCGCCCGCGAAATCCATCACGGCGATGCCCGCGCTGTCGGTATTGATCGAGATGCCGGCCACGCAGGCATGGCGCGGGTTGATCGACAGGCGCGGGCTGGGCTTGCCCTTGTAGGCTGGCGGCTCGAGATCACCGAGGATCAGGAGACCGCGATCGGCCAGCTGCGCGATGATGCGGTGGATGGATTGCTGCGTCAGGTCCAGCCGGGCGCCAAGCGCCGAGCGCGCCAGCCCCGCGTTGCGCCAAACTTGCGACAGCACGAGACGCTCGTTCCCGGAGACAGCTTCGGCGACGTCAGGCGCACGCCGGAAACGGGTGGGTAGGTAGGTCCATGGGTCATGGTCGGTCGCGCGCATCATCGCGCGAACATACCCGCGTCCCGTGTGATTTCCAGCGGCAGACTTTCGTCATTCCATTGTCACACACAAAGTGTAACAAATGCTCCTGACAACCCGTCTTCGGCGATTCCGCAACCCCTGGGAGGTTCTCCATGACCATCAAGTCCTTCATCCTGCCCGTGCTGGCGTTCAGCGCCCTCGCGCCCGCCGCGCAGGCCGCAGACATCGAGTTCTGGTACGGCAATACCGGCGTCACCGAAGAGGCCATTCAGGGCCATTGCGAGGCGTTCAACGCCGCGCAGGACGCCCATACGATCACCTGCGTCGGCCAGGGCAGCTACGAGGCAGGCATGCAGACCGCCATCGCCGCCTACCGCTCGGGCGAGCATCCCGTGCTGATCCAGTTCTTCGATGCCGGCACGCTCGACCTGATGCTGTCGGACGCGGTGCTGCCGGTCTCCGACATCATGCCCGACGTGGACTGGTCCGACTACAACACCGGCGCACGCGGCTACTATCAGACCTCGACCGGCGCGATGTTCTCGCAGCCCTACAACGGGTCCACGCTGCTGTTCTATGCCAACATGGACATGCTGGGCGAAGTCGGCGTGACCGAGGTGCCGCAAACCTGGGAGCGCGTGATCGAGGTGGCGCGCCTGTTGCAGGCCGACGGCCATGCCTGCCCCTTCGTCACCGACGGCCATCCGTGGCGCGTGCTGGAGCAGTTCTCGGCACGTCACGGCGCGGCCATCGCGACGAACAACAACGGATACGCGGGCCTCGACGCCGAATACAGTTTCAACACCGGCCCGGTGGCCGACCACCTCGCCAACCTCGCCGCCTGGCGCGAGGAGGGACTGGTGCGCCTCAACGCCGATACGGCGGCCGGGAACTACGTCGCGGCCTTCAACGCGGGCGAATGCGCGATGATGGAGGCCTCCAGCGGGTCCTTCGGCGCGATCCGGGCCGCCCTGGGTGATGCCGCCGCGCTCGGCATGGCGCCGATGTACGAGGGCGTCGAGCGCCGCAACACCTTCATCGGCGGGGCCTCGATCTGGGTCATGAAGGGCCATGAGGACGCGGATTACGAGGCGGCGGTGGCCTTCCTGAACTTCGTGCGCGAGACCGAACAGCAGATCGAGATGACCCGCATGACCGGCAACCTGCCGGTGACCATGGCGGCCTTGAACGAGCTTGTGGCCAGCGGTCGCGCCGTGGAACCGGAATTCGCCACCGCCGAAATGGGCGTCGCCTCGCTCAACCAGCCGGGCAACGAGAACTCGCGCGGCATCCGCCTCGGCTTCTACGTGCAGTTCCGCGATGTGTTCATCGAGGAGACGCAGCGCGCCTTCAACGGCGAGCAGACGATGCAGGCCGCGCTCGACAATTCGGTGGTGCGGGGCAACGAATTGCTGCGCCGTTTCGAGCAGACCTACCGGGGCGTCACCCTGCCCTGATCGCGGCACAAGACACCGGCACCGGCGCGCATTGCGCCGGTGTCATTCATCAGGAGCAGGACGATGCAAAAGGGCTTCTACTCCGGCAGGTGGACCTATGCGGCCCTTGTCGCGCCGATCCTGGTCCTGATCTTCCTGTTCTTCTATGTCCCCGTCGGGCTGGCCTTCTTCTGGTCGCTGTTCCTGGAGCGTCCCTTCGGAGGCGGCTCGCAATTCGTGGGCCTCGACAATTTCGCGCGGGTGCTGTCGGACGCGGAATTCTGGGACGCGCTCCGGCGCACCGCCATCTTCATGATCGTCGCCCCCGGCCTCGCCATCGGGATCTCGCTGATGCTGGCGCTGGCCGCCGACAGGGGCCTGCGCGGGTCGGCGGCCGCGCGCAACATCCTCATCTGGCCCAAGGCGGTCGCCGGGGCCTCCATCGGCGTGGTGTTCGTCTTCATCTTCAATCCGTTCCTGGGCATCTTCGCGCCGCTCAACGAGATCTGGCCGGGCCTTTGGAACCCGCGCATCGACGGCACCGATGCCTTCGTCACCATCGTCGTGGCGCAGGTCTGGAACGGCATCCCGTTCAACTTCATCATCCTGCTGTCCGGTCTGCAGACCATCCCCGACACCGTGACCAAGGCCGCGGTGATGGATGGCGCAAGCCCGTGGCGGCGGGTCCGGGACATCCAGATCCCGCTTCTGACGCCGCAGTTGTTCCTGACCTTCGTGCTGGAATTCGTCGGCACCGTGGTCGAGGCCTTCGGCCTGATCGACACGATGACCGAGGGCGGCCCGGGCGGGGCCACGACGCTGTTGATCTACAAGATCTATGTCGACGGGTTCAAAGCCTATGACCTGTCGGGGGCGGCGACGCAGACCGTCATCCTGATGCTTTTCGTGCTGATCATGGTCGCCTTGCAATTCCGCCTTGAAAGACACGTGAAGTACGAAAGGTGAGCCGATGATCGAACGCACCAAGAGCATCGACATCGCCGCGCGGATCGTGCTGATCGTCGGCGTCGCCTTCATCCTCGCGCCGCTGGTGATCGCCTTTCTGACCGCCACGCTGTCCTACGAGCAATTCGTGCGCAACGGCGGCATCACGCTGCAGATCGGCGGGCATTTCCTCGACAATCTCGCCCATATCTGGACGGAAACGGCGCTGCCTGCGCAATTGTGGAACTCCATCGTGATCTCGACGCTGGTGGCGGCGATCAAATGCGCCTTCGCCTTCACGGCGACCTTCGCGCTGGTCTTCTTCGACAACCGGCTGAATCGCCTCGTCTTCGCGCTGACGCTCGTGACGGTGATGCTGCCGCTGGAATTGGTCGTGATCACCACCTACCAGATCGTGGCCAATGTCGCGATGCCGCTCAACTGGCTCCTGTCGCTGACGGGGCTGGGCGAGATCACGGGGCTGGGCAGCGATCTGCGGCTCAGCCTGCTCGACACCTATATCGGCGTCGCCGCGCCCATCGCCTGCGGATCCACCAGCGTCTTCATCTACCGACAGTTCTTTCTGTCGCTGCCGCGCGACCTGCCCAGGGCCGCGGCGATGGACGGGGCGGGGCCGTGGCGTTTCATGTGGGACATCCTGCTGCCCCTGTCCTGGACGCCGCTGGTGGCGACCTTCATGTTCTGGTTCATCGGCGGCTGGACGCAATACCTCTGGCCGCTGGTCGCGGCCTCCACGCCGGATGCGCAACCGGCGGTCGTGGGGCTTGCCCGGCTGGCCACCTCCGAACCGGATCGCATCCCCGAAGTGCCGATGCTGATGACCGGCGCGCTCTTCGTGTCCTTCCTTCCCGTCGTGCTGATCGCCGTGATGCAAAGGCAGATCGTGCGCGGCCTCAACCTGTCGGAGAAATGAGCGTGGCAGCGGACTCCATCCATCTCGACGCCGTCACGAAATCCTTCGGCGACACGCCCGTGATCGACGCCATCACGGCCACGCTGGGGGGCGGGGAATTCACCGTCATCCTGGGGCCGTCGGGCTGCGGCAAGTCCACCCTCCTGAACCTGATCGCGGGGCTGGAAGGACTGAGCGACGGCAGGATCCGCATCGGTACGCGCGAGGTGCAGGACCTGCCGCCCAAGGATCGCGGCTGCGCCATGGTGTTCCAGAACTACGCTCTCTATCCCCACATGACGGTGGCCGACAACATCGGCTACGCCTTGAAGGTCGCGGGCGTAGCCAAGCTGGAACGCGCCCGCCGCGTGGCCGAAGCCGCGCGGGTGGTCGAACTGGAGGGCCTGCTCGACCGCCGCCCCTCCGAGCTGTCGGGCGGGCAGCGCCAGCGCGTCGCCATCGCCCGCGCCATCGTGCGCGAGCCCAGGGTGCTCCTGTTCGACGAACCGCTCAGCAATCTCGACGCCAAGCTGCGGCATGGCATGCGGATGGAGCTGAGCCAGCTGCACCGCACCATCGGTGCGACGACGGTCTTCGTGACCCACGACCAGGTCGAGGCGATGACGCTGGCCGACAAGGTCCTGATCCTGAACAAGGGCCGGATCGAGCAGTTCGATACGCCGGATGCCATCTATCACCGCCCCGCCACGACCTTCGTGGCGGGCTTCATCGGGGCGCCGCCGATGAACCTACTTGCGGTGACGGGCCGCGGGGGCAAGCTGCGGTTGGACGACGGCACCGAAATGGCCCTCCATCCCCACGATGGTCCGGCCCTATTGGGCATCCGGCCGGAAAAGATCACGATCGGCGGCGAAGGCTTCGCAGCGCAGGTCGTTTATCGCGAGGATCTCGGTTCGCACACGGCCATCGTCGCGCGTCTTCCGGGCGGGCAAGAGGTTCAGGTGGCCACGCCGATCGGAATGCACCTGGCCCCCGCCGACACGATCACCCTCGATCTTCCACAAGACCACCTGCACCTGTTCGATCCCGCAACAGGACTACGACTGGAGACCCCATGAAAGACAGGCCGGACCCATCCCGCCCCGATCCCATCGCCTACCTTACAGGCAGGCTCGACGGCGCCGCCCGCCCGCCCGGCATCTCGCTTCCGGGCGAAGGCGGCAAATTCGCGACGGATGGCCATGTGCAGCATTGGCCGGGCAATACCTTCGTGCGCCATGTCCTCCCCGACAGCGACGCCCATGACGCCATCCGTGCGATGCAGGAAGAGGTGAAGATGAGCCGTTTCGCGGGCTTCTTCGCCTTCCTGCCGCCCAGTTCCTTCCACATGACGATCCTTGGCGGCATGTCCCCCGGCTTCGAGCCGCGCGGTCCGCGCCGCGACACGGTCAGCGCCGAATTGCTCGGACGTGTCGAGGGGTTGACCTTGCCCGCCACCCGGCAGGCGCGCGTGGCGGATCTCTATTGCGGGCACAGTCTGACCATGACGGGCACGGGGCCGGATGGCGATGCGCCGTTCCGCGCCGAACGCGACGCCCTGCGCGCGGCCACGGGGATCAACCCGGCGGATTACGACGACCACGTCTTTCACATCACGCTGGCCTATCTGATCGATTGGCTGACCCGCCCCACGGCCGAAGCGCTCGTCGCCTTCAGCGCAGAGCTGACCGAACGCTACCGCGCGTCCCTGTCGGATATTCCGCTTGGCCCGGTGGAATTCTGCAACTTCGAGACGATGCACCATTTCGAACCCCTCAAGGCGCTGGTCTGAGCCATGGTCCTGTCGGAGACAGAGCGCGACGGCCTGGTCGCCGCCGTCCGCGCCGCCGCCCGGACCGAAATCCTGCCGCGGTTCCGGCGGCTGGCGCCCGGGGATGTCGGCACCAAGACGTCGCCGAGCGATCTCGTCACCGTGGCCGACCGCGCCGCCGAGCGCATGCTGCACGACGCGGTGCGCATGCTCATGCCCGACGCGGCCATCGTGGGCGAGGAAGCGGTGTCGGAAGACCCGAGCATCCTCGACCGCCTCAAGCACGGCGGGCGCACGGTGCTCATCGATCCGATCGACGGCACCTGGAATTACGCTTCGGGGCTTGCGCTGTTCGGGGTGATCTTGGCGGTGGTCGAGGAAGGTCGGACCATGTTCGGCCTGCTCTACGACCCCGTCATGGACGACTGGGTCATGGCGGAGCGCGGCCGTGGTGTCTGGTTCTGCCGCCCCGGCGAAGCGGCAGCGCGCCTCGTCGGTCCACCTCCCCGCCGCAAATCGGAAGCCCAGGCTTTTGTCCCGCTCTTTCTCTACCCGCCCTCCGACCGGACACGGATCGCCGCAAGGCTGCCCGATTGGGGGCGTGTGACCAGCCTGCGCTGTTCGTGCCATGAATACAGGACACTGGCTTTCGGCCATGCGGACCTGATCGCGGCGCCGGCTCCCAAGCCGTGGGATCACGCGACCGGCGTTCTGATCGCCGAGGAAACGGGCGGCAGCGTATGGTCGGGAAAGCCGGGCTATGTCCTGACCGACTGCGAGACCACGCTTGTCGTCAAGGGGAGCGCTCCCGACGATCCCGGTTGGGTGTCCGATTTCCTGTGAGGCGCTCTACGCCTCGCCAGCCATGTCGTGCAGGGTGCAGGCTTGCCGAACGCTTCCACCCATCCGATGAGGTCGTCGGTGCATCGGGCCGCGAATGCGGCCCGCCGGCGTCCCTCGGACAGCACATGGGTTCGCAGCGAGAAGGCAAAAACCGATTGCTTGCGGACCCGCGCCAGGCTGGCGGGAACCCGGCGGCGGAAGACGAGGGTCGCGCCGCGCCGGAGGATGTGGATGCCCTGTGCAGCCAAGTGCGCGACGACCTCGCGACTCTCGTGTCGCGGAACGTGCCGCATTCCCCGCGCCTGACTGACTCGTCAGGGCTGCGCGTTGATTTCACTTGATTTTTGGGGATTGGCTCCGGCGGTAGGGATCGAACCTACGACCAATTGATTAACAGTCAACTGCTCTACCGCTGAGCTACGCCGGAACTGGCGCGTCACATAGCAAGTGGTCCCCTGCCTGTCCAGAGGGGCGCCGGGAAAAAACGGGCGCGGCGGTCAGGTGAGGGCGAAGCGGGCCGAGACGGTGAGGGGGTCTTCGGTCCCGGCAAGGTTTCTCTCATTCAGATCAAGGAGATGCGCGAGGACGTTGCGGGTGGCTGCGGGGAGGAGGACGGGGTCCAGATCGGTATAGATGGCGCGCGCGAGGTCCTCCGCGGTGGCGGGGCCGGACCTCTTCAGCGCGTCGCGGATCTGGGCTTCGCGGGCGCGGCGGTGAGCGATGAGTTCGGCCACGCGCGCGGCGGGATCGGCGACGGGATCGCCGTGGCCGGGGTAGTGGACGCGGTCCGCGCGCGCGGCGAGGCGGTCGAGCGTCGCCATGAAGGCCGTCATGTCGCCGTCGGGCGGCGAGACGAGCGAGGTGGACCAGCCCATCACCGTGTCGCCGACGAAGAGCGCGCCGCGCCACCCGAAGGACAGGTGGTTGGCCATGTGGCCCGGTGTGGCGAGGACCTCGATCCGGCCCCAGCCGCCCTCCAGCACGTCGCCCTCCGCGATCCGGGCATCCGGCGCGAAGTCGCGGTCCACCCCCTCGCCGCCGCCCGCGCCGCCCGAGCGGGCGAGCGCCTCCATCGCGGCGCTGCGGCCCCAGTCGGACGGCCCTGCGGCGAGGACAGGCGCGCCCGTGGCGCCGGCGAGGGGCCGGGCGAGGGGCGAATGGTCGAGATGGGAATGCGTGACGAGGATGGCGCCAACCCGCTCGCCCGGCCGGAGGGCGGCTAGGATCGCGGCGAGGTGGTCCTCGCGCGCCGGGCCGGGGTCGATCACAGCGACCTCGCCCTCGCCGAGGATCCAGGTGTTCGTGCCCCGGTAGGTCATCGGCGAGGGGTTCGGCGCGAGGACGCGGCGCAGCTCCGGCTCCGGTGCGTCGGCGCCCCTTTCCTCGGGCGCCCCCTGCCGCTTAGATGCGTCCATGACCCCGTTCTCCTGGCTCAAGCGCTTCGCCCCGCGCGGCATCTACGCCCGCGCCGCGCTCATCCTCATCCTGCCGGTGCTGGCGGTGCAGCTTGTCGTGTCCTCGGTCTTCATTCAACGCCATTACGAGAACGTGACGGAGCAGATGGCGCTGGCCCTCTCGCTCGACCTGCGGCTGATCCTCGCGCGCTTCGCGGAGGAGGGGATGCAGGCCGGCCTCGCCACGGCGCAGGCGCTGGAGGTGCGGGTCGACATGCCGCCGCGCGGCATCACCGAGGACCGGCGCGCCTTCTACGACCTCTCGGGCGCGGTGATGACCGAGATCTTCCGCGACCGGCTGCCGGACGTGCGCGCCGTCGACCTGTCGGAGAGCCCCCGTCACGCCGTGATCGCCATCGGCGAGGGCGCGGGGCGGCCCGCCATGGACCTCGTCGTGGCGCGGCGGCGCGTCTCGGCGTCGAACCCCCACCAGCTCCTCGTCATCATGGCCTCGACCGGCATCCTGATGACGGGGCTCGCCTACCTGTTCCTGCGCAACCAGCTCCGCCCGATCCGGCGCCTCGCCTCGGCGGCGGAGGCCTTCGGCAAGGGGCGCATGGTGCCCTACAGGCCCGGCGGCGCCTCGGAGGTGCGGAGCGCGGGACGCGCCTTCCTGGACATGCGCGCCCGGATCGAGAGCCAGATCGAGCAGCGGACGATGATGCTCTCGGGCGTCAGCCACGACCTGCGCACGCCGCTCACGCGGATGCGCCTGGGGCTCTCGATGCTGCCGGAGGAGCCGGAGGTGGCAGACATCCTGCGCGACGTGGACGAGATGGAGGGGCTTCTCGACACGTTCCTCGACTTCGCGCGGGGCGAGGCGCTGGACGATCCGGCCGAGAGCGATCCGGCGGCGCTCGCGCGCGGCGTGGTCGAGGCCGCGCGGCGGGGCGGGGGCGCCATCGCCTACGAGGGGCCGGAGACCGCCCCGCCGGTGCAGATGCGCCCCAAGGCCGTGCAGCGGGCGCTGACCAACCTCGTGTCGAACGCGCTCCGCTACGGCGAGACGGCGGTGGTGTCGGTCGCGCTCCTCGACCGCGCGTTGCGCTTCACGGTCGAGGACGACGGCCCCGGCATCCCGCCCGAGAGCCGGGGCGACGCCGTCCTGCCCTTCCTGCGGCTCGACACGGCGCGGAACCAGGACCGGGGCTCCGGCGTGGGCCTCGGCCTCGCCATCGCCAACGACATCGCCAAGCGCCACGGCGGAACGCTGAGGCTCGGCGAGAGCGCCCGGATGGGCGGGTTGAGGGTGGACCTCGTGCTGCCGCGCTGAGGGGGGCGTCGCGGCGTTCTCCAGCGGGAGCATCGGGGCTTGGGCGTGCAACGACCGCTCCGAGCGCTTCCTGGTCGTCAAGCTCGCGTTCTTGACCGGATAGCCATTCCCGATCACCTTCGCCGGCAACCAGGATGGAGCGAAAGATGCAGCACATCGCGCAGATGAACATGGGCTATCTCTTGCACCCTCTCGGCGACCCTCGAATTGCGGGCTTCGAGGAGAACACGGACCGGGTTAACCGAGTGGCCGACAGGTCGAACGGTTTCGTGTGGAGGATGAAGGATGAAGACCTCGCGCTTCCCGAGAATGATTGCGGCCGTTTGTTTGGACGCCCCGATGTGGCTCTGGCAACCCTCTCGGTTTAGGAAAGGTACGAGGACTTCGATCACTTCGTGCACAAGACCATCCACGGGGCGTTTCTGAACCGCCGGGCAGAATGGTTCGAAAGGCTCGAAGCGCCGTCCTATGTCATCTGGCCGATACCTGCGGGCCATATTCCGAACCTGGTAGAGGGCAGGGAAAGGCTGATGCTCCTGCGGGAACACGGGCCAAGCGACGAGGCATTTGGCTTCGGCTACAGGACCGGACCGGCCGCTGAAGGCCCGGCCGTGCTGAACCCCATGCGGCCGAATGACAGCAGCGTCCACTGAGCTGAGGTTGCGCTCGACACTGTCCGAGGAACTCCACGCAAGCCACTGCCCGTGATGCCTTCGTCTCCGCAGGGGGTCCGGTCCCAGCGGAACCGCGGAACGCGATGTTCCGGCCTTCGGGGGTGGCCATTCCGGCCGGGGCGGGTAACCTCGGGCGCGATGGTCAGGCAACTCGTTCCGATCTCGGCCCTGCTTCTCGGCTCGGGCCTTCTCGCCTACGGGGGCGGAATGCACGGGCTGATCCTGCCCGTGCGCGGCTCGGCCGAGGGATTCTCGGCGGCGGAGCTCGGCCTTCTCGGCACCGGCTGGGCCTTCGGCTACGTGGCGGGCTGCCTCGTCGCGCCGCGGATCGTGGGCGCGGTCGGCCATATCCGCACCTTCGGGGTCATGTGCGCCTTCGCGGCGGTGGCGGTCCTGTTGCAGGCGCTGGTCGTCGCGCCCTGGGCCTGGATTCCCGTCCGCGCCGTCTCGGGCTTCTGCTTCGCGGGGGCGGCGATGATCGTCGAGTCGTGGCTCAACGACCGCGCGCAGCCGGGCACGCGGGGCTCGATCTTCGGCATCTATTCCATGGTCGGCCTCTTCGGAGGCACGGCGGGGCAGATGTCGGTCGCGCTCGGCGACGCAAGCGGCTTCGTGTTCTTCGCGGTGGCGGCGATGGTCTACTGCCTCGCCCTCGTTCCGACCGCGCTCTCGACCTCGCCGTCGCCCGCGCCGCTGACCTCGGTGAAGCTCGATCTCCGCGCGCTCTGGCGAAACTCGCCCGTGGCGGTGGTGGCGGTCTTCCTCGTCGGCATCTCGAATGCGGCCTTCGGCACGCTCGCGGCGGTCTATGCCGACCGGGTCGGCCTCGCGCTGACGGCGATCGCGCTCTTCGCCAGCCTCCCCGTCCTGGCGGGCGCCTTCGCGCAGGTGCCCATCGGCTATGCCAGCGACCGGATGGACCGGCGCAAGGTGCTGGTGGCGACCGCGATCCTGGCGCTGCTCGCGGACCTCGCCTTCGTGATCCTGGTGCCCGAGGGCCGCGCGCTGAACCTCGCGCTCGCGGCGGTCTTCGGCGCGGCGATCTACGCGATGTATCCGCTGATCGTGGCCCATGCGAACGACAACGCGCCGCCCGGCACCTCGATCCAGGTCTCGGGCGGGCTTCTGATGATCTTCGGGCTCGGCTCGATCCTCGGGCCGCTTCTGGCCGGTGTCGCGATGACGCGGCTGGGGCCCGGGGGCCTGTTCCTCACGACGTTGGTGGCGCATGCGCTGATGATCGCCTTCGCGCTCTGGCGGATGGCCCGCAAGGCGCCGGTTCCCGAGGCCGAGAAGGGCGCCTTCCAGATCACGGTGCCTGCCCGGATCGCGACGCCCGAGACCGCCGCGCTCGCCGCCGGCGAGGAGGAGGCGCTGCCGCTGGAGGAGGCCGAAGCGCTCCGGGACGCCGCCGCGCCCGAGGAGGACGACCCCGACGCGGGCCGGGACTAGGCTTCGGAGAGGACGACCCGCACGGGTCCGTCTGCGCCCTCAGGGGGCCAGATGCGCTCGCCCTCGGGCAAGGCGGCGTCCAGCGCGCCCTTCGCCGCGTCCAGCCCGACCGCGACGCAGAGGCGCCTGCCGCCCCCGCTCCGCGCGAAGGCGCAGACCCGTGGCGGCGCCGCGAGGCGCTCGTATCCGCCCGCGAGGAACAGGTCCGGCACGTCCCGCCTCAGCCGCAGGAGCCGCCGGGTCAGGGCGAACTTCTCCCGCGCGAGGCCGTCGGGCAGCACCGCCGCATCCCCCAGCGCCCTGGCGCGGAGCTCGAAGTCCACGGCGCGCCGGTTGTCGGGATCGGTCAGCGCGAGGAAGGGCAGTTCGCAGCCCTGGTAGATGTCCGGGATGCCGGGGATCGTCAGCTTCAGCGCCGTCTGGATCAGGCTGAGGTCGCGGGCGGCCGCGACGATGGCGGCGACCTCGGGCGCATGGCGCGGGAAGTGCCCGGCGAGGCGGCGGACATAGGCCTGCGCCGTCTCCTCCAGCTCGAGGTCCGGCGCGGTCCAGAAGCTCTCGCTCTTGGCCTCGCGGAGCGCCTTGACGACGTGACCGGCGAGCCTGTCGCCCATGCCGTCGTCGTCGTCTCCGTCGCCCGGATCGAGGGCGAGGAAGGTCTGCGCGATGTACCAGACGAGGTTGGGGTTCAGCCGCTCGGGCGCGAAACCCCGGCAGATTCGGAACCACGCCTCGAAGGCCTCGGGCTCGCGCGTGATGGCGGCGATGCGCATCCGCGCGTCCTCGGATCGCTTGGTATCGTGCGAGGAGGTGAGGGTGAGCCCGTGCGGCATGTCGCGCGCCCGCCGCTCCATCGCGCGGTGGAAGCCGTCGATGCCGAGCGGGTCGTCGTCGGGCTCGCCGCCGACCTCGTTGGCGGAGAGGAGGCGCACCTCGCGGTAGAAGGCGGTGTCCTCGGCGCTTTTCGCGACGGCTGCGCCGGTGACCTGCTGCATCCGCAGCCGGAAGCGCGCGGTCTCGGGGCCCGGCCGCGTCAGCACCTCGGCGAGGAAGGGCAGGGCGCCGGGCTGCGTCGTCCGCTCCGCCGCGCGTTCGGCGGTGCTGCGGATGAGGGCGGCGTCCTGCGGGCCCACGTCGTCGTCCGTGGCATAGGTTCGGTAGCGCGGGAAGGCGGCGATGAACTCCATGAGCGCGAGGCGCAGCGTTTCCTGCCCGAACTCGACGCCGATCGGGTCGGCTTCGGCGATCTCGGCGAACATGGTCTGGAGCGACCAGAGCTCGGCCGCGAGGTCCTCGGTCATCACCTGGTGGCGGGCGCGGCGGATCACGTCCTCGACCGGGTCGGTGCGCCCCGTCGTCTCGCGATAGGTGGCGACGATGTGCTCGAGGCCCTCGGCATCGGTCAGGAGCCGCGACAGCGCGCGCGCCGCGACGTAGCCCGTGGTCCCCTGGACCGGCCAGGCGCGGGGCAGGGTCTCGGGGCCCGAAAGGATCTTCTCCACCCAGATGGGCGTCTCCGGCACCCGCGCGCGCAACCGCTCGAGATAGGCGGCGGGGTCGGTCAGCCCGTCGATGTGGTCTATGCGGATGCCGTCGACGATGCCCGCCTCGACCAGCTCGAAGAGGAGGCGATGGACGTCCTCGAAGACGCCCTCGTCCTCGACGCGGACACCGACGAGGCCGCTGATCGAGAAGAAGCGCCGGTGGCTGAGCGCGTCGTGCCCGGTGCGCCAGTGGACGAGGCGCCAGGGCTGCTCGGCATGAAGCGCGCGGAGCGCCTCCGTCCCGCCGCCCCGCGCGGCCTCGAGCGAGGCGGTCGCGGCCAGTGGCACGCGCAGTCCCCCCGCCGCGAGGACCGGACCGTCCGGGTCGTCCTCCACCGCGAGACCGCCCTCCGCCAGCACCTCCTCGAAGGGCGCGGTGAGCCACGGCAACCGGATGCGCCCGGCCAGCGGGTCGAGGTCGAAATGGCCGGCATGGCGGCTCTCCGCCCCCCGCCGCAGCACGTCGCGGAGCCAGGGGGTTTCCGGCGCAAAGGCCATGTGGTTCGGCACGATGTCGAGGATGAGGCCGAGGCCGTGCTCCTTCAGCGCCGCCGACAGCCGCTCCAGTCCTTCGCGTCCGCCGAGCGCCGGGTCGATTTCTCCGGGATCGGTCACGTCGTAGCCGTGGGTCGAGCCCGCTGTCGCAGTGAAGAGGGGCGAGGCGTAGAGATGGCTGATCCCGAGGCCGGCGAGATAGGGCGCGAGCGCGGCGGCCCGGTCGAAGTCCATGCCCTCGCGGAACTGGAGGCGGTAGCAGCTCGTCGGCAGGCGCATGGGCTCAGGCCTCCCGGATCGCGTGGAGGGTTCCGGCGCCGTGTCCCGGGCGGTGGACCGCTGCGCCCGCCGCCTCGGTGATTACGCCGCCGCAGCGCGCGCGGAGTGCCCGCCCCTCCGCCGTCGCGCGGAAGGGGGCCGCGTGCCGTGCGGCGCTGACGTGGCCGATGCCGGGACGCGTGCGCGACGTGGCGGCCCGGCGGGCCCTTGGGCGGTGGCGGTTCGTGGGCAGGCGCATGGGCTCAGGCCTCCCGGATCGCGTGGAGGGTCTGGGCTCGCGCGCCGCGGTGGCCGGTGCGGTGGATCACCTCGCCGTGCGCCTCGGGCAGGGCGGCGTCGCCGAAGCGCGCGCGGAGCGACAGGACCGCGTCCCCG
>NZ_JBQLZP010000415.1:0-3008 GCF_052168335.1 Roseicyclus sp.
GATGCCGTCGGGCGTGCCGCGCCCGTAGTCCTGCGGGGTGCGCGAGGTCATCTTGGCCACGCCGTAGGCCATGAGCGAGGCGGGCGTCGCCCCTGCGGCGGGCAGGATGCCGACGAAGAAGCCGAGGATCGAGCCGATCGTGGTGCCCTTCCAGCCCCGCTTCGTCGCCTCGGCCGCGTCGGACACCATGCCCTTGGCGGTCATCTTCGGCGTCGTGTTCTCCACGTCGCCGCGCGTCTGCTCGATGGTCCAGAGCATCTCGCCGATGCCGTAGACGCCGATGGCCAGCACGAGGAAGCCGATCCCCTGCAGGAAGCCCGTCATCTCGAACAGCACCAGCCGCGGCTCGCCCGAGATCTGGTCGAAGCCGATGGCGCCGAGCACGAGGCCGAAGCAGATGGAGAAGATCGTCTTCGGAATGTCGTCCGTGCCGAGCCCCACGAAGGTCGCGAAGGCCAGCAGCATCAGCGCGAAGATCTCGGGCGGCCCGAAGGACAGCGCGACGCTGGCCAGGAGCGGCGCGAAGCCGGTGAAGATGACGTTCGCGACCGTCCCGCCCACGAAGCTCGCCAGCGCGGCGGTGACGAGCGCGAGGCTCGCGCGCCCCTGCATGGCGAGCGGCCGGCCGTCGAACGTGGTCGCGACCGCCGTGGAGGCGCCGGGTATGCCCAGCGTGATCGACGAGATCGCCCCCCCGTACATCGCGCCGTAGTAGATCGCCGCCAGGAAGATGATCGCGCCCGTCGGCGGCACCAGGAAGGTGATCGGCAGCAGGATCGCCACCCCGTTGACCGAGCCGAGGCCGGGCATTGCGCCGATGAACAGGCCGAGCGTCACGCCGATCAGGATCAGCACGAGGTTCAGCGGCTGCACGGCGATGAGCATGCCGTCGAAGAGAAGGCCGAGGATTTCCATGATCGGGGCGCGCCTAGTAGATGATGTCGTAGAGGATGTCGAACACCGGGTCGGTGAAGGACATGCCGCTCGGCATGGTGATCCGCATGGCGCCTTCGAAGAAGAAGAAGAAGCCGATGGGAAGGGCGAGCGCCAGCACCAGGGTCAGCGCCCAGGAATGCCGCCCGAGGAAGCGCAGGTAGTAGAGCAGGAAGACGGCGATGGCGCCGTACATCGACAGCACCTCGATGAGCGCCACGAACACGATCAGCCCGCCGCCGACAAGCGCCACCATCCGCCAGCCGTAGCCGTCGAGAAACGGCTCCTCCGAGCGGGACGGCGGGCTCGTGCGGCGCCACCAGTTGAAGGCGATCATGCCGCAGCTCAGCAGCATGATCAGCGACAGCCAGAACGGCCAGAGCCCGCCGCCGGGCCCCCGGCCCTCGATGAAGCCGATGGGCAGTTCGGTGCTCTTCCACATCAGATAGATGGAGAAGAGCGCGAGAACGCCCGCCGTCACGATTTCGCCGTTCCGCATCTGGCCGTCCCCTGCCGTCTTCCGTCCGTGTTGGCGCGCGCGTTACTCGCCGAGCGCCTCGAGAAGGGCACGGTGGCTGTCGACCTGCGTGGCCCAGTAGGCGCGCTGCGCGTCGGCATCCATCCAGAGGGGCGAGAGGCTCTCCGAGGTCAGGTAGCCCTGCCACTCCTCGCTCTCGTAGACCTGCGTGAAGATGGTGCGGTAGAACTCCGCCGCCTCCTCCGACATGCCCGGCGCGCCGACGACGGCCCGCTGGTTGGCATAGGAGAAGTCGTGGCCCAGTTCGCGCGCCGTCGGGATGTCCGGGAAGGCCGGCAGCCGCTCGTCCGAGAAGGCCAGAAGCGGCACGAAATCGCCCGCCTCGTAGAAGCCCTTGGCCTCGGCGGGGTTGTTCACGGTCGCCATGATCTGCTGGCCGGCGAGGTCGCGGGCAACGGCGCCGCCGCCGTCATAGGGGATGTAGGTGATGTCGAGGTCGTAGGCGCCCGACAGGAACGCGATGACGATCGAGTCCTCCTGGCCCGAGCCCGTGCCGCCCATGACGTACTCGCCGTTCATGCCGCGCACCGCCTCGAGCCACTGGTCGAAGTCGGTGATGCCCGCGTCGCGGTGGACCCACAGCACGAAGGGGTCGACGCCCATCATCGCGATCGGCGTGAAGGTCTGGATGTCGATGCCGAGGTTCTCCTGCCGGAGCGGCGTGGTGAAGAACGAGTTCAGCGTAACCAGGATCGTGTGGTCCGGGTCGGAAGTGCCGTTGACGTGCAAGAGCGCCTCGGCGCCCGAGCCGCCGCCCTGGTTGTTCGGCACCAGCGGGCGCGGGGTCATGTCGTAGCGCTCGGCGACCGACTGGATGAAGCGCGCGATCTGGTCCGCGCCGCCGCCGGGGCCGGCCATGATGACGAAATCGATGGGGCGCCGCGGTTCCCAGTCCTGGGCGAGGGCCGCCATCGGCGAGAACGCGACGAGGGTCGCGCAGGAAAGGCCCAGAAGACCGCGCTTGGTGATCGGCATGACAACTCCTCCTTCGTCCTGGTGGCATCGGCGCGCCCAAAGGTCGCACCGCCGCCGCGATCAGGGGAGTAACTATCTTTCAATGATCACGCTTCAAGTGGTATTTTATTTCGCCACGAAATTATATTTCAATGCGCCATCACGATCGGGAATTCTGCTTTGTCGACAACGGATTGCGTGTTTCCGCCGAACAGCGTCTCGCGCTCGTGGCTCTGCCCGTAGGCGCCCATGACGAGGAGGCCGGCGCCCAGGTCCTGCGTCTTCTCGAGGAGGGCGAGGCCCGGATTGCGGGCCTCGAAACGGTGAACCTCGGCGGCGATCCCGCGGAGACGGTAGTAGTCCCGAAGTTCCTCCGCCGTCGCGCCGTGCGGCTTGCCCCGACCGACGGCGAGGATGTCGACCCGCTCCGCCGCCGCGGCGAGGTCGAGGGTCAGCGCCACGGCGCGCGAGGCCTCGATGGACCCGTTCCAGCCCACCACCACATGCGCCCCGAAATCCTCCGGCATGGACTCGACCTTCGGGCACATCAGAACGGGTCGCCCGGTCTGGAAGAGGCCGGACT
>NZ_JBQLZP010000416.1:0-3095 GCF_052168335.1 Roseicyclus sp.
GCTCGCGATCTTCTGGGGCTGGCTGATCTTCGGCGAGATCCCGAAGCCCGCGGTCTGGGCGGGAACCGCGCTGATCGCGGGGGCGGGGCTCTGGGTCTTCGCGCGCGAGCGGGCGCAGGACCGCGCGCTCGCCTCCGCGCGGCCGATCCGGCGCGACTGAGGGGCGGGGATTTTTCCCGCGGGCGCGCGCAACGCCGCTTGACGGCGGGGGGCGGGCGCAATACACCCCCCGTCACGCCGGGGAGACCCGGGCCAAGGGTGAGCGGTTGTAGCTCAGTTGGTTAGAGTACCGGCCTGTCACGCCGGGGGTCGCGGGTTCGAGCCCCGTCAACCGCGCCACCACCCTGAACGCCCGTCCCTCGACCGATGCGCGGTTGTAGCTCAGTTGGTTAGAGTACCGGCCTGTCACGCCGGGGGTCGCGGGTTCGAGCCCCGTCAACCGCGCCACTTCTCCCGAATGAATTGCAGCCGTCCGTCACAGCGCCTCGGGCAGGTCGATCTCCGCTGCATCCGTGGGTGACAGGAACACCGCGCGGCCTCCCTCGCCCCGCCCGCGCTCGCCGAACCGGCCGAGATAGTCCCACTCGGTCGCGACCGGGCAGCCCGCGGGCCGCTCCGCGCCGGAGAGGAGGACGCACCCGGCCTGGCCCTCGTCGAGCACCAGCGCGCCGTCCGGCCTGCGGTAGAGCTGCGAGCCGCGCCACCAGCCGGTATCTTCCAAGAGCGGGATCGTCCGCCGACCGTCGGCGTCCTGCACCACGATCTCGCGGCGCCAGTCGCTCTGGAGCGAGAGCATCGGGCGGAGCCTCAGCGTTACGCTCTCGCCGCCGTCGAGCACCGCCTCGGCCGAATGCGTCCGGGGCCAGAGCAGCACCGCGCCGCCGACCAGGATGACCGCGAGGGTCACGCCGGCCGGCCACCGGGTCATCCCTTCCAGATCCAGCCGCCGCCGAAGACGCGGCTGCCTTCGGGCGCGTAGAAGACGCAGGCCTGTCCGGGGCTCACGCCCTCCTCGGCCACGACGAGCTCGACTTCCGCCTCGGTGGCCGAGACCGGGCGGACCACCGCCTCGCGCGGCGGGCGGGTCGAGCGGATGCGCACCGAGAGCTCCCAGGCCTCGCGGCTGTCGAAGGGCGCGTCGCCGAGCCAGTTGATCTCGCGCACCGGCACCGTCCGCGTCGACAGCGCCTCCTTGGGGCCGACGATCACGCGGCGCGTGTCGGGATCGAGCTTCACCACGTAGAGCGGATCGGCCAGCCCCCCGATCCCGAGGCCCCGCCGCTGGCCGATCGTGTAGTGGATGACGCCCCGGTGTTCCCCCAGAACGTTGCCGTCCATGTCCACGATCTCGCCCGGATCGGCCGCGCCCGGACGCAGCTTCTCGATCACGGCGGCGTAGTCGCCGTTCGGCACGAAGCAGATGTCCTGGCTGTCGGGCTTGTCGGCCACCGGCAGCCCGTATTTCGCCGCAAGCGCGCGGGTCTCGGCCTTGGAGGCGAGGTGGCCGAGCGGGAAGCGCAGGTAGTCGAGCTGTTCGCCCGTGGTGGAGAACAGGAAATACGACTGGTCGCGCGCGGCGTCGGCGGCGCGGTGCAGCTCCGCCCCGTTCGGCCCCATCCGGCGCTGGATGTAGTGGCCCGTCGCCATGCAGTCCGCGTCGAGCTCCTTCGCCGTCTCCAGCAGGTCCTTGAACTTCACCCGCTCGTTGCAGCGGATGCAGGGTACGGGCGTCGCGCCGGCGAGGTAGCTGTCCGCGAACTCGTCGATCACGGCCGCGCGGAAGGTGTTCTCGTAGTCGAGCACGTAGTGGGGGAAGCCCATCTTCTCGGCCACGCGGCGGGCGTCGTGGATGTCGCGGCCTGCGCAGCAGGCGCCCTTCTTCGCAAGCGCCGCGCCGTGGTCGTAGAGCTGGAGCGTGACGCCCACGACATCGTAGCCCTCCTCCGCCAGCATCGCGGCCACGACCGAGCTGTCGACGCCGCCCGACATGGCGACGACGACGCGCGTTTCGGACGGAGGACGCGCGAAGCCGAGAGAATTGAGCGTTTCGGGCCGGTCGAGAGCCATGCGGATGTCCTGCGGAGAGTGCCGGGGATTTGTGCCGGGATTTGGGGAGAATATAGGAAAATCGCCCATATCCACAAGGCTGCCGCTTACGCGGAATTAAGCTGTCGGGTTCAGGAGGGACCGGGCGGACGAAGCTGTCACGAGGCGGAAATGTACATCCGACGGATCAAGGGACCGCATTCCGTCACGCTGCCCGACGGCTCGGTCCTGTCGCGCGCGGACCTGCCGGAGCCCGACACGCGGCGCTGGGTGGCGCGCCGCAAGGCCACGGTCGTGCAGGCCGTCGATCACGGGCTCCTCAGCGCGGAGGAGGCCTGCGGGATCTGGTCGCTCTCCGAGGAGGAGCTCGATGCCTGGCGCCGCGCCGCCGCGCGCCACGGCGTCGCCGCGCTCAAGGCCACGGCGGTGCAGCGCTACCGCGACCCGCGGGCAGACTGACGCCCGGACTCTGGACAGCCTCCGGGCGCGCCATAGGTAACTCGAAATTAACCATTTCCCGACACGATGGTCCCTGTCCATCGCGAGAATCGGAGACGTAATGATGCGCGTGCTGCTTGTCGAAGACGACCCCACGACGTCCAGAAGCATCGAGATGATGCTCAAGCACGCGAATCTGAACGTCTACTCGACCGACCTCGGCGAGGAGGGGATCGATCTCGCGAAGCTCTACGACTACGACATCATCCTTCTCGACCTCAACCTGCCCGACATGACCGGGCACGAGGTGCTGCGCCAGCTGCGCACGGCGCGCGTGACCACGCCCATCCTGATCCTCTCGGGCCTCGACGACCCCGAGAGCAAGCTGAAGGGCTTCGGCTTCGGCGCCGACGACTACCTGACGAAACCCTTCCACCGGGAGGAACTCGTCGCCCGCATCCACGCCATCATCCGCCGCAGCCAGGGCCATGCGCAGTCCGTGATCCAGACCGGGCGCATCTCGGTGAACCTCGACGCGAAGACGGTGGAGGTGGAGGGGCGGCAGGTGCATCTGACCGGCAAGGAATACCAGATGCTCGAGCTTCTCTCGC
>NZ_JBQLZP010000417.1:0-16719 GCF_052168335.1 Roseicyclus sp.
CCGCTCGATGATCGTGGCCGCGCCCATGCCCGAGGCGACGCAGAGCGTGGCGAGGGCGGTGCCCTTGGCCGAGCGCTCCAGTTCGTCGAGCAGCGTGCCGAGGATCATCGCCCCCGTCGCGCCGAGCGGATGGCCCATCGCGATCGCGCCGCCGTTCACGTTGACGCGGCCGTGGTCCACGTCGAAGGCCTGCATGAAGCGCAGCACCACCGAGGAGAAGGCCTCGTTCACCTCGAAGAGGTCGATGTCCGAGATCGCCATGCCGCTGTCCCTCAGGATCTTCTCGGTCGCGGGGACGGGGCCGGTCAGCATGATCGTGGGATCGGTGCCGATCTTGGCCGTCGCCCGGATGCGCGCGCGCGGCTTCAGCCCGTGGCGCTCGCCGAACTCGCGGTTGCCGATCAGGACGGCGGCCGCCCCGTCGACGATGCCCGAGGAATTGCCGGCGTGGTGGATGTGCTCGATCCGCTCCAGATGCGGGTACTTCATCAGCGCCACGGCGTCGAAGCCCGGCATCTGCTCGCCCATGTCCTTGAACGAGGCCTTCAGCGCGCCGAGCGCCTGCATGTCGGTGCCGGGGCGCATGTACTCGTCATGGTCGAGGATGGTGAGCCCGTTCACGTCCGTGACCGGCACCACGGAGCGCACGAAGCGGCCCTCCTTCCAGGCCATTTCCGCGCGCTTCTGGCTCTCCACGGCGAGCGCGTCCGCGTCGTCGCGGGAGAAGCCGTACTCGGTCGCGATGATGTCGGCCGAGATGCCCTGAGGCACGAAGTAGGTCTCCATGGCGATGGAGGGATCGACCGCGATCGCCGCCCCGTCCGAGCCCATGGGCACGCGGCCCATCATCTCGACGCCGCCCGCGATGTAGGCCGCGCCCGCGCCGCCGCGCACCTGGTTCGCGGCGAGGTTCACCGCCTCGAGACCGGAGGCGCAGAAGCGGTTGATGGCGAGGCCGGGGATGCGGTCGTCGAGGTCCGAGGCGAGCACCGCCGTCCGCGCGAGGCAGCCGCCCTGTTCGCCCACCTGCGTGACGTTGCCCCAGATCACGTCCTCGACGGCGTGGCCCTCGAGCGCGTTGCGCTCCTTCAGCGCGTTCAGCGTGAAGGCCGAGAGGCGCGCCGCCGTCACCTCCTGCAGGGCGCCGTCCTTGCGGCCCTTGCCGCGCGGGGTGCGGATCGCGTCGTAGATGTAGGCGTCGGTCATCTTGGGATGTCCTTCCATGGGTCGTGTCACGCGGGCGCGTAGGCGCGCGCCATCAGGTCGTAGGGGTGTTTCCAGCCGGGCGTCGCCGCGATGCGCCCGAGCCAGGCGTCGATCGCCGGCCACTCGGCCCGGTCGAAGGTGAAGGGCTCCTCGTAGAAGAGGTAGCCGCAGCAGGAGATGTCGGCGCATGTCAGCGCGTCGCCCACGAGCCAGTCGCGCCCCGAAAGCTCGCCCTCGAGCACCCGGAGCGCGGCGTGCAGCCGCCCGGAGAGCCAGCCGATCACGTCGGCCTGCCGCTTGTCCGCGGGCAGGAAGTTCATCACGAAGCGCAGCGGGCCCGCCATGCCCGAGACCTTCTGGTTGTCGAAGATCGTCCAGCGCAGGATCTCGCGCCGGACGGAGTTCGAGCCGTCGCCGCAGAGCCTGCCCGTCTCGTCCATGATCCAGTCCTGGATCACGCCCGACTGCGTCAGGATCATGCCGTCCGCGTCGAGGACCGGCACCTCGCCCATGGGGTTGATGGCCCGGAACGCCGCGCCCCGCGCCTCGCCCCTGAAGAAGTCCACGAAACGCGGCTCCCACGGGACGCCGGCAAGCTCGAGCGCCAGCGCCGCCTTGTAGGCGTTGCCGCTCTCGCCGAAGCAGTAGAGCGTGTTGGTCATTGCTTTCCTCCCCTGCGGCACGGGCGTGCCCGTGGCCGTCCTTTTCTGCGTATTTCGGGAAAGATGAAGGCTCATAACCTCTCGTTAAGGTTAACGTGCCACCCTCGCTCCGCGGTACAGGCTGGCGAGCCGATGACCGCGAAAGGTGAAGGCGCCCCTGCCGTTCAGTGCAGCGCCCCGCGGCATCCGGAGGCCCTGGGGAACACTCGGCTCGGCAGGGGCCCGACCCCGGCTTTCATCTTTCCTGAAATACGCACTCCTCCATCCGCCGTCCCCGTGCCGTCCCTACCGTTTCCGCTCCTCGAGCTCGGAGTTGAACAGCCGCATCCGGGCGACGAACTTCTCCTCGTTGATCACGCTGCCCCAGTGCTCGAAGAGGAAGGAGAGGAACTCGCCCTCGTCCAGCCCCGCCTCCTCCGCGAGCTTGCGGAGCTTGCGGTAGCCGTCCTCGCTCATCGCGATGTTCGGGCGGCGGGTCAGGCGCAGGCGCTTGGGCATGTCCTCTCCTTCCGGTCGGTCGTCCTCAGAAATTCGCCGCCTCGAGCGCCATGACGGGCTCGGCGCCCGACTGGATGCGCGCGAGGTGGGTCGCGGTCATCGGCAGCTGGCGGGCCATGTAGAAGCGCGCGGTGGCCAGCTTGGTCTGGTGGAACGCCGGGTCCGCCGTGCCCGAGGCCAGCGCCGCGAGCGAGGCGCGCGCCATCCGCGCCCACATGAGCCCGAGGCAGACATGCCCGAAGAGGTGCATGAAGTCGTAGGACCCCGCGAGCGCGGCGTTGGGGTTCTTCATGCCTTCCTGCATGAAGTACATCGCCGCGCCCTGGAGATCCTTCGAGGCGCGCTTCAGCGGCTCGAGGAACTCGGCCATGCCCTCGGTCCCGGCGTTCTCCTTCGAGAAGGTCTTGACGTGCTCGAAGAAGGCCATGACGTGCCTGCCGCCGTCCTGCGCGAGCTTGCGGCCGACGAGGTCGAGCGCCTGCACCCCGTTCGCGCCCTCGTAGATCATCGCGATCCGGGCGTCGCGGGCGTATTGCGACATGCCCCATTCCTCGATGTAGCCGTGCCCGCCATAGACCTGCTGGGCCTGCACGGTCATGTCGAAGCCCTTGTCGGTCAGGAAGCCCTTGATGACCGGCGTGAGCAGCGAGACGAGCCCGTCGGCCTCCGCGTCCCCCTCGCGGTGGGCGCGGTCGATCAGCGTCGCGCCCCAGAAGAGGAAGGCGCGCGCGCCCTCGGTGAAGCTCTTCTGCTCCATCAGGTTGCGGCGGATGTCGGGGTGGACGATCAGCGGATCGGCCGGCCCCTCGGGGTTCCTCGCGCCGGTGATGTCGCGGCCCTGGAGGCGGTCCTTCGCGTAGGCGAGCGCGTTCTGGAACGCGATCTCGGCCTGGGCGAGGCCCTGCATCCCCACGCCGAGGCGGGCCTCGTTCATCATGGTGAACATCGCCCGCATGCCCTTGTGCGCCTCGCCCAGCAGGTAGCCCTCGGCCGCGTCGTAGTTCATCACGCAGGTGGCGTTGCCGTGGATGCCCATCTTCTCCTCGATCTTGCCGCAGGAGACGCCGTTGCGCGCGCCGAGGCTGCCGTCCTCGTTCACGAGGAACTTCGGCACGATGAAGAGGGAGACGCCCTTGATGCCCTCGGGGCCGCCGGGGATCCTGGCCAGCACGAGGTGGACGATGTTCTCGGCCATGTCGTGCTCGCCGGCCGAGATGAAGATCTTCTGGCCGGTGATGCGGTAGCTGCCGTCGCCCTGCGGCTCGGCCCTGGTGCGCATGAGCCCGAGATCCGTGCCGCAATGGGGCTCGGTCAGGTTCATGGTGCCGGTCCACTCGCAGGAGACCATCTTCGGCAGCCACGTCTGCTTCTGCGCGTCCGTGCCGTGGGCGAGGATCGCGGAGGCGGCGCCGTGGGTCAGGCCCTGGTACATCGTGAACGCCTGGTTGGCGGCCGAGAACATCTCGCCCACGGCGGTGTTCATGATGTAGGGCATCCCCTGGCCGCCGTATTCCTCGGGCATGTCGATGGCGGGCCAGCCGTTCTCCTTCATCTGCTCAAAGGCGTCCTTGAAGCCGGTGGGCGTGTAGACGATCCCGTTCTCGAGGCGGCAGCCCTCGCGGTCGCCCACGGGGTTCAGCGGCGCCAGCAGTTCGGTGCTGATCTTGCCGGCCTCCTCGAGGATCGCGGCGGTGAAGTCCCGGTCGAGGTCGGCGTATCCCGCGATCCCGGCCTCGGTGATCCTCAGCACGTCGTGCAGGATGAACTGCATGTCCTTCGTGGGGGCGGTGTAGCTCGGCATCTCGTCAATCCTCCCGGTCGTCTGTCACTCGGCCGCGTCGGCAACGCGGCCCACGGAGGCGAGCATCTCCTCGACCATCCGCATCTGGTTCCTGAGGTCGCCGATGGCGGCGTCGAGCTCGGCGCGCCGCTGCTCGAGATCGGCGAGGCGGTCGCGCGCAACGCCGAGCGTCGCGGAGAGCTGCGTCGCCTGCTGGTCGCCCACGTAGTAGAGGTCGAGAAGCTGGCGGATCTCCTCCAGCGAGAAGCCGAAGCGCTTGCCGCGCAGGATCAGCTTCAGGCGCGCGCGGTCGCGGCGGGTGAAGAGGCGCTTCTGCCCCTCGCGGCGGGGGAAGAGAAGCTCCTTGGCCTCGTAGAACCTGAGCGTGCGGGGCGTCACGTCGAAGGCGTCGCACATCTCGCGGATGGTCATGGTCTGGTCGGTCATCGCGGTATCCAAAGCGGGGAATGTCCCGGTCTGGCGGGGTATCTGCCGCCCGCGATGCCATCATACAAGTCCGGATGACGTTTACGTAAAGAGAACGTTGCGTCACTTTGGCGGGGTGCGCGGCTCCGGCTCAGTCGGCGCCCTTCGCGGTCTCGTCGCGGAGCGTCTCGAGTTCCGCGATCACCTCGTCGAGCTCGCGCCGCCGGTCGCGCAGCTCGCGCAGCTGCCGGTCCGCCATCTCGAGCCAGGCCTGCCGCTGGATGCGCCCCTCGGGGTCCTTGTCGTGCAGCTCCAGCCACTGGCGGATCTCCTCCAGCGAGAAGCCGAAGCGCCGCCCGCGCAGGATCAGCGTCATGCGCGCGATCTCGCGCGGGCCGTAGTAGCGCGCGCGGCCCTCGCGCGCGGGCGCGAGAAGCTCGATGTACTCGTAGTGACGCAAGGTCCTGGGCGTCACGTCGAAGCGCGCGCACATGGACTTGAAGTCGAGCCTTTCGCCGGGCATCGGCCGCGCTCCCTCCGCTCTCCCCGGGGCAAGATGTATCATCCGGGGCCGGCCGGTGCCAAGCGGGCGCCGGGCCGCGACGTTCCGCTTGCACCCGCTGGCGCGGGGCGCGATGTCTGGGGCCGGACGGCAGACGGGACGTGACGCATGGCGGACGAAGAAACGGGGCGGGGCGCGGGTCCGGATACGGACAAGGCGCGGATCGCGCGGCAGTTCATCGAGGCGATCCCCTTCTCGCGGGCGCTGCGGATGCGCCTCGAGGAGATCGGCGACGGCGTCGCGGTCATCTCGATGCCGTGGAACGACGCGCTCGTGGGCGAGCCGCGCACCGGCGTCATCCACGGCGGCGCGGTCTCGGCGCTGATGGACACCTGCGGCGGTGCGGCGGTGATGTGCCATCCCGAGGCACTGGCGGCGACGGCCACGATCGACCTCAGGATCGACTACATGCGCCCCGCCGAGCCCGGCGCGCGGATCACCGCGCGGGCGACCTGCTACCACGTCACGCGCTCCGTCGCCTTCGTGCGGGCGGAGGCCTGGGACAGCGACGAGGGCCGCCCGCTCGCCGCCGCCACGGGCGCCTTCACGGTCGAGCGCGCCCGCTCCGGGGAGGGCGCGGCATGAGCGCCCGCCGCCCGCCCGAGCCCGTCCACCTCATCAAGCACCGCCGCGACAGGGCGCTCCGCGCGCTGGTCGAGGGGGTGCCCTACATCGGCTTCATGGGGATCGCCTTCGACCGGCGGGGGGACGAGTTGACCGCCGTGATGTCCTACGACGACAAGCTCATGGGCAACCCGCTCCTGCCCGCGCTCCACGGCGGGGCCATCGCCTCCTTCCTCGAGGTCGCCGCGATCATGGAACTGTCGTTCCAGATGCTCTGGGACGAGATCGAGAGCGGCAGCCTCGATGTCGACACGCTGACGCCCGAGGCCCTGCCGCGCCTGCCCAAGACCATCGACTTCACGGTGGACTACCTGCGCTCGGGCCTGCCGCGCGACGCCTATGCGCGGGCGCGCGTCAACCGCTCGGGACGGCGCTACGCCAGCGTCCACGTCGAGGCCTGGCAGGACAACCGCCAGAAGCTCTTCGCGCAGGCGACCGGGCATTTCCTGATGCCCCGGCGCGACGGGTGAGCGCGGCCGACCCCGTCACGGAACCCGGACCGCTGACGCATCGGCGGGTGCTCAGGATCGCGGCGCCCGTCGTCGTCTCGAACGCCACGATCCCGCTGCTCGGCATCGTCGACACCGCCGTGGTGGGCCAGATCGGCGACCCGGTTCCCATCGGCGCGGTCGGCCTCGGCGCGGTGATCCTGACCTCGATCTACTGGGCCTTCGGCTTCCTGCGGATGGGGACGGTGGGCCTCGCCGCGCAGGCGATCGGCGCGCGGGACGCGGGCGAGGTCGCGGCGCTGCTGACACGCGTCCTGATGATCGGGGCGGGGGCGGGGCTTGCGCTCATCCTCCTGCAGGTGCCGCTCTTCGCGGCCGCCCTCTGGCTCGCGCCGGCGAGCGCGGAGGTCGAGGCGCTGGTCGCCACCTACGTCACGATCCGCGTCTTCTCGGCGCCCGCCGCCATCGCGATCTACGGCATCACCGGCTGGCTCATCGCGCAGGAGCGGACGGGCGCGGTCCTCGCGCTCCAGCTTTTCCAGAACGGGCTCAACATCGCGGTCTCCGCGATCCTCGTGCTCGGCCTCGATCTCGGCGTCGCGGGCGTCGCCTGGGGCACCTTCGTGGCGGAGTGGTGCGGCCTCGCGCTCGGCCTCTGGCTCTGCCGCGCGGCCTTCGGCGTGCCCGCGTGGCGGGACCGGGCGCGCGTCCTCGACCGCGTGCAGCTCGGCCGGATGGCGCGGGTGAACGTCGACATCCTGATCCGCTCGCTCCTCCTGCTCGCGGCCTTCACCTCCTTCATGTTCCTCGCCTCGGATTTCGGCGACGTGACGCTGGCCGCCAACCAGGTGCTGATCCAGTTCGTCTACGTGACCTCCTACGCGATGGACGGCTTCGCCTTCGCCGCCGAGGCGCTGGTGGGCCAGGCGGCGGGGGCGCGGGCGCGTGCGGGCCTCAGGCGGGCGGCGATCCTGACGAGCCGCTGGGGCCTCGGCGCGGCGGGGCTCATGGCGTTGCTCTTCCTTCTCGGCGGCGGCGCGATCATCGACCTCATGACCACCGCGCCCGGCGTGCGCGAGGCGGCGCGCGACTACCTGCCCTGGATGGTGCTCGGGCCGCTTGCGGGCTGGGCGTCGTGGATGCTCGACGGCATCTTCATCGGCGCGACGCGGACGCGGGACATGCGCAACATGATGGCGGTGAGCTTCGCGGGCTACGCGGTGCTGGTGGCGCTGCTCGTGCCGAGCCTGGGCAACCACGGGCTCTGGGCGGCGCTGGTGGGCTTCTTCGTGCTGCGCGGGGTGACGCTGGCCTTCCGCTACCCGGCGCTGGAGCGCGCGACGGGGTAGGGGGCGGAATTGCCTGCAATTCCGGCCCGGAAAAGCCGGCTTTTCCGGGCGCCCGGCGTCACAGGAGCGCCAGGATGTCCTCGGGCGGGCGGCCGATGACGGCGCGTCTTCCGTCGTCGAGGATCGGGCGCTCGATCAGGATCGGGTGGGCGGTCATCGCCGCGACGAGGGCGGTGTCGTCTCCGTCGGCGAGGCCGAGATCGGCGAAGACGGGCTCATTCGTCCGCACGAGCCCGATGGCCGGCACGCCGAGGCGGCGCAGGAGGTCCACGATCTCGGCCTCGAGGGGCGGCGTCTTCATGTAGAGCCGGATCGCGGGCTCGACCCCTCGCTCCCGGAGGAACGCCAGCGCCGCGCGCGACTTGCCGCAGCGCGGGTTGTGCCAGAGCGTCAGAGCCATGCGTCCACCCCCGTTCCCGTGAGCTCGTTCACCGTCTTTCCCTCCGCCGCGAGCCGGGCGTCCAGCCCCTGCGCGATGCGTGCGCCGAGCGTGATCCCCGCGTAGACGAGCCCGGTGTAGAGTTGCACCGCGCTGGCGCCGGCGCGGAGCTTCTCCCAGGCCTGCTCGACGCTCGCCACCCCGCCGACCCCGACGAGGGGGAGCGTGCCCCCGGTCAGGCGGTGGAGCTTCGCCAGCACCCGCGTGCTCCGCTCGAAGAGCGGCTGGCCCGAGAGGCCGCCCGCCTCGCCCCGGTGCCGGGAGGACAGGCCGTCGCGCGACAGCGTCGTGTTGGTGGCGACGATCCCGGCGATCCCGCTCGCGCGCGCCACCTCCGCGATTTCGGCCAGCGCATCCTCCTCGAGGTCGGGCGCGATCTTGAGCAAGACCGGCACGGGACGGGCGAGGCCCGCGTTCGCCTCCATCACGCCCGCGAGCAGCCCCTCGAGCGCGGCGCGCCCCTGCAGCTCGCGCAGCCGCTCGGTGTTGGGCGACGAGACGTTGACGGTCGCGAAGTCGAGATGGGGCCCGCAATGCGCCAGCACGCGGGCGAAGTCGGCGGCACGGTCCGCGCTGTCCTTGTTCGCCCCGAGATTGAGGCCCACCGGCACGAGACGCGGGGCGGCGGCGAGGCGGGCGGCGATGGCCTCCATCCCTTCGTTGTTGAAGCCGAAGCGGTTGATGGCGGCGGCGTCCTCGGTCAGGCGGAAGAGCCGGGGTTTCGCGTTGCCGACCTGCGCGCGGGGCGTGGCGGCGCCGACCTCGAGAAAGCCGAAGCCCGCACGGCTGAGCGCCGGGATCGCCTCGGCGTTCTTGTCGAAGCCCGCCGCGAGACCGACCGGGTTCGGCAGGGGCAGGCCCGCGAGCGTGGTGGCGAGGCGCGGCGAGGTCACGGGGCCGCCGAGGGGCAGCATCCCCGTCTTCAGCGCGGCGATGGCCAGCGCGTGCGCGCGCTCGGGGTCCATCCGCTGCATGACCGAGAGGCCGAACCGTTCCCACATGGGATCAGAGATCCTCCGGGAACAGGTGGGCGCCGTCCGACACGGGCAGGGGCGCGTGCCAGATCACGTCGGCGCGCCGGAGCGGCGCGTAGAGATGCGGGAAGAGCGCGCCGCCGCGCGAGACCTCCCATTTCAGCGCGGGCCCCAGCGCGTCGGCCTCGAAGGCGGCGAGGATCAGCCCGTCCTCGCCCGCGAAGTGCCTGGCGGCGGTCCCGGCCACCTGCTCGGCGGTCGAGAAATGGATGAAGCCGTCCGCCACGTCGACGGGCGCGCCGGCCGTCTCGCCGGCCGCTTCGAGCGCGGCCCATTCGTCCGCGCGGAGGATCTTGTAGATGCGCATGGCGCGCCCATTGGCCCGCGGCCGGCGCCCCGTCAAGGCCGCGCGGCCCTGTTACATTCCCGTCACCAAGCGGCTTTACTTGACCCGGGCGGGCCGCCAATCTGGCAGCCGTCCAACACATACGGGAGAGCAATCATGCTTGCACGGATTCTCGGATCGACGGCGATCCTGGCCGGGCTGTCGATGGCCGCGCCAGCGGCGGCGGAGACCACGCTCCACATCCTTCACATCAACGACCTGCACAGCCGCATCCAGCCGATCAACGCCTTCGATTCGACCTGCCCCGCCGAGGACGACGCCGCGGGCGAGTGCTTCGGCGGCGTGGCGCGGATCGCCACCGCGGTGAACCAGCTCCGCTCCGAACTCGAGGGCGAGAACGTGGTCGTGCTCGACGCGGGCGACCAGTACCAGGGCAGCCTGTTCTTCACGACCTATCGCGGCGCGGCCGCGGGCGAGTTCATGGAGGCCATCGGCTTCGACGCCATGGCGCTCGGCAACCACGAGTTCAACAACGGGCCCGAGGGTCTGCTGCCGCTGCTCGACGCGGTGTCCTTCCCGGTCATCTCCGGCAACCTCGACGTGAGCCAGGACCCCTCGCTGAACGGGCGGGTTCAGGACCATGTCGTCCTCGACGTGAACGGGATGCAGGTCGGCATCGTCTCGGCCCTGACCCGCGACACGATGGAGATCTCCTCGCCCGGCGACGCCGTGATCTTCCAGGAGGAGATCGACGCGCTCCAGGGCGACGTGGACGCGCTGACCGAGCAGGGCGTGGACATGATCATCGCGCTGACCCATGTGGGCCTGCCCGCCGACATCCGCATCGCCGAGGCGGTGACGGGCATCGACGTGATCGTGGGCGGCCACTCGCACACCTATCTCAGCCAGGACGACCCCGACCGCGACGGCCCCTATCCGCTCTGGATCTCGAACCCCGACGGCGTGATGGTCCCGATCGTGCAGGCCTATGCCTACTCGAAGTATCTCGGGCACCTGGAAGTCACCTTCGACGACGCGGGCGAGGTGATCTACGCCGAGGGCAACACCATGCTCCTCGACGCGAGCGTCACGCCCGACGAGGCGATCGCCGCGCGCGTGGCCGAACTGGCCGGCCCGATCGAGGAGTCGATGGCCGAGGTCGTGGGCTCGACCACCGGCTTCATCGAGGGCGACCGCTCGGTCTGCCGGGCGATGGAATGCCCGATGGGCAACCTCGTGGCGGGCGCGATGCTCGACCGGGTGGCCGACCAGGGCATCCAGATCGCCATCGCCAACGGGGGCGGCCTGCGCGCCTCGATCGACGAGGGCGAGATCACCATGGGCGAGGTCTTCACCGTCCTGCCGTTCCAGAACACGCTGGCGACCTTCCAGCTCTCGGGCGCCGACGTGATCGCGGCCCTCGAGAACGGCGTGAGCCAGGTCGAGGAGGGCGCTGGCCGCTTCCCGCAGGTGGCGGGCCTCCGCTTCACCTGGAACCCGGCGGCCGAGCCCGGCAGCCGCATCGTCTCGGTCGAGGTTGACCAGGGCGGCACCTGGGCGCCCATCGACCCGGCCGCCACCTACGGTGTCGTGTCCAACAACTTCATGCGCGGCGGCGGCGACGGCTACCGGGTCTTCGCCAACAACGCGATGAACGCCTACGACTTCGGCCCCGGCCTCGAGGAGGTCGTCGCCACCTGGCTGACCGAGAACGGGCCCTACACGCCCTTCACCGACGGACGGATCGCCGAAGCCGAGTAAGGGGCTCTCGAAAGTCCTTTGAAATCAGGCCGGTGCGTTCTGCGCGCCGGCCTTTTCGCTGCGTTGCAGAAAACGCAAGGGTGCTTTCCACAGGCGGCAATTGTCGTGGGCGTTAGCGCTATCATATGAGGGTCACGAACACGGGACACACAGCCGAAGGAAAGGAGCTGACCCATGACGTCGATCATCACCTATCTCCGCTCCGCCGCCGAGAAACGCGCCGCCTACAACCGCACCGTCGCCGAGATCGCGCGCATGAACCGCGACGTGGCCATCGAGGATCTCGGGATCTATCCCGGCGACGCCGAGCGCATCGCGCGCCGCGCCGTCTACGGCGCCTGAGCGCACCCGGCGGGCGGCAGGCACGGGCTTGCCCCCCGCTACCCGGGTCAACTAGGCTTGCCCCCATGTGCGGGCGCATGACCCTGACCCACCCCAACGACGCGATGGCGCGCCTGTTCGACGCCACCGCCTCGAACGACCTGCCCGAGGTGCCCCGCTACAACATCTGTCCGACGCAATCGGTGGGCGTGGTCACCGCGTCCGACGGGGGGCGGCGCCTGCGGCCCATGCGCTGGGGCTTCGTGCCGCACTGGTACAAGACGCCCACGGACGGCCCGCTCCTCATCAACGCCCGCGCCGAGACCATCGCCGAGAAGCCCGCGTTCCGCGCCGCCTGTCGCGAGCGGCGCTGCCTCGTGCCGGTGACGGGCTTCTACGAATGGACCAAGGGCGAGGACGGGGCGCGGCTGCCCTGGTACTTCACGCCCGCCGATGGCGAGCCGCTGGTCCTCGCCGGTGTCTGGCAGGACTGGGAGCGGGAGGGTGTGCGTCTGACCACGCTCGCCGTCGTGACCTGCGCCGCCTCCGACTGGATGGCCGAGACGCACCACCGCGAACCGGTGAGCCTCGCGCCCGAGGACTGGGCGCTCTGGCTCGGCGAGGAGGGGAAGGGCGCCGCGCCGCTGATGCGGGCCGCGCCCGAGGGCCGCTACCGCCGCTGGCGTGTCGATCCGCGGGTGAATTCCAACCGCGCAGAGGGGCCCGACCTGATCGAGCCCCTGGCGGCATAGATCCGCCGGGGCCACGGGACTGCCCTTTTCCGGACAGAATGCGACCGTCTTCCCGCCTTAGCGGTTAATTCCCTACCAGCAACCCACGAAGGGAAGACGAAGATGGAGATGCGTGCGAACATGTTCCGGATCGCGGCGGTCGCGGTGCTCGCGCTGCCGCTGGCGGCGGGGGTGGCCCCGGTTCCCGCCTTCGAGACCGGCGCCGCGCTCGCCCAGCCCGGAAATGGTAACGGTCATGGTAACGCCGGCGGTAACGGCAACGGGAACGGCAATGGCGGCGGAAACGGCAACGGAAACGGCAATCGCGGCGGCGAGGACCACGCGAGCGGCAACGGCAACGGCAACGGGCCGCGCGGCCAGGGCGCCATCGCCAGCGAACTGAGGAACGCCAACGCGGCCAACGCCAACATCAACGCGATGCTGAACGCCGCCCCCGACAGCAACGTGGGCCGGCTCAACACGCTGCGCGAGGCGATCGGCGAGAGCGAGGAGGCCTACACCGAGTGGCAGGCGGCCTACAGCGACTACATCGCCTTCCGCGACAGCTATGACGGCCGCACCGCCGCCGAGATCGAGGAGGAGATCGCCGGGCTCGACGACACCTCCGCGACCTACGAGGAGGAGCTCGCGCGGCTGACCGCCGAGCTCGAGGCCGCGGAGGGCTACGATGCCGAACTCGACCGGCTCGCCGGTCTCTCGAACGACGCGGCGGAGGCCTACGAGGAGGTGCAGGGCCTCGAGGAGGACGCGCTCCTCGCCGTCACGGGCGGCCGCGAACTGTCGGATGCCGCGATGGCGGAACTGCGCCGCAGGCTCACGCAGTAGGCCGAAAAAAATCGGGGCCGCATCAGGGGGAGGGATGCGGCCCCAGTCGGGTCAGGGAGGGTTGGCCCGGCGGACGAGGGAGAGAGCGCCCGCCGTTTCCATGACTTGGACAATGCCCCCCGTTCGCGGCCGAAATGGGGCGCTTCGGAAACCGTTTCAGGGAATTTGCGCGATCATTCCGGGGCTTTCGGCCGGATTGTCTCCGATCCGGCAATCAGCGCGAGATCAGCCCCGCCACCAGAAGGTCCGCCCCCGACGGCCCGAGCGCGAGCGGCGTGTCGTGCAGCACCGAAAGCCGGGTCAGCGCCTGGAGGTCCGCGTCGCCCGCCTGCGGCACGGTCGGGTCGGCGAAGAACACCACCGCGTCGAGCTCGCCCGTCGCGATCATCGCGGCGAGCTGCTGGTCGCCGCCGCGCCCCCCGCGCTGGAGCCGCTGGACCGTCAGCGCGGGCGCGACCTCGGCGATGACGCGGCCCGTGCCGCCCGTGCAGATCAGCCGGTGCCCCGCGAGCCGCCCCGCGTGCCTGAGCACCCAGGCCCGCAGGTGCGACTTCCGCGTGTCGTGCGCCACGAGCGCGATGCGCAAGGGCGCCGTCGAGAGCGCGCGGGCCTTCGCCGTGATGGCGAGGATAGCGCGGACCTGTCCCGCGAAGCCCGCGGTCTCGGACGGGAACGCGCCGGCCAGCGCGGCGGTGCCCACGGTGAAGCCCTGCGCGCCCGCGCGCGCCGCCGCCTCCACCCGCTCGGCCCGGTCGATGCTGCCCGCGACGATCACGGGCTTCGGCTGGGCCGCGCAGACGGCGGCCATCAGCCCCGGCACGTCGCCCGCGAAGCGATAGGCCAGAAGGTCGAGGCCGTGCACATGCTCGAGCGCGGACAGCGCGCGGGCCGAGGCGACGATGTCCTCCGCCGGGCCTTCCAGCACGCTCGGATGCCCGGTGATCCGGCCGGGAAAGGGGTAGTAGCGCAAGGGGTGATGCCGGGTGATGCCCGTCACCGCCTCGGCCCGCGTGCCGCCCAGCAGCACGTCCACGTCGAGGTCCACCGCCGCGCGGGCCGAGGCGATCTCGCTCTCCTCGTCGAGGCTGACCACCTCGAGATAGGAGCGCCCGCCCGCCGCCCGGATCGCGTCGGCGAGGCCGCGCAGCTCGGCGAAGGGCAGGCCCACGTCCTTGAAGCCGATGTGCCGGACCCCGCCTTCGAGCGCCTCCTCGATGCGCGCGCGCGCGTCGGGGATCGTCCGGTCGTTCTCGGTCAGCATGAGGATGAAGTCGAAGCCCATGGCTCACCTCACCCGGGAGGGGCGGCGCGGTCAACGGATTCCGGCGGCACGGGCGCGGCGCGCGTCCAGATCGCCGCCGTTTCCGCGATGCGCAGGTGCGGCGCGCCGAGGCTTTCGCGCACCAGCGCGGAGAGCTGCCCGAGCGCCGCGCCGGGGGAAACGCCGCCCGCGATCAGCGCCGAAAGGACGTCGCCCGGCCCGTTCGGGACCTGAGCGGCGTCTTCGCGGGGCGCGCGGTAGAGGCGGGCGCCCGTGCCAGCCAGCGAAAGAAGCCCGGTCTGCGCGCCGAGCGGCGGCGAGGTCACCAGCACCTCCGCGCCGCCCGCCGTCTCGCGCAGCGTCTCCGCTGCTGCGAGAGCCTCGGCGAGCGTCCCGGTCTCGCGCCCGGTCAGCCAGCCGAGCTCGAAGGCGTTGGGCGTCAGCACGTCGGCGTGGGGCAGGAGGGTCGCGCGCACCGCCTCTGCCGCGTCCGCGTCGATGTAGAGGCCCTTGGGACTGTCCCCGAGCACCGGGTCGACCACGACGCGGAGGTCCGGCGCGCCCGCCCGCATCCGCACGGCGAGTTCCGCGGCGAAGGCGACGTGCACGGGCGAGGGGAGGTAGCCCGTCAGAAGCGCGCCGGCCTGCCCGAGCCATCCGTTCGCGGCAAGCGCGTCGGTCATGGCCGAAAGCTCCTCCACCGGCACGCGGCGCCCCGCGACACTCGGCCAGCCGGGATGGTTCGAGAGCTGGACGGTGGGCAACTGCGTCACCGAATGGCCGAGCGCCTGGAGAACCGGCGCGGCGGCGCAGAGCCCGACATGGCCGTGTGCCACCCAGCTCGAGAGGATGAGGATGCGGGCCATCGGGGTTCCGGCGCTGTTCTGCGGGGCACGATAGGCGCCGCCCGGCCCGGTTCCAAGCCCCGCGCCGCGCGCCCCCATGAGGCTTGACCCCGGAAGGCCCATACCATACCTCAGGATCGCCGGGCGGGTATGGTGTAATGGTAGCGCCCTAGCCTTCCAAGCTTGGATCTCACGTTTCTGATGGGTTCCTCGGCGTTCTAAGGCTCTATTTTTATTGACATTAGTCTTTCGGATCGTGTCCTGTATGTTCACGACGGTTCCGAGAAGAACCGACAAAAAACCGACATTATGCCAAAGCTCACCGAGACCTTCGCAAGCAAGCTCCCGCTCGCGAAGGAAGGCACCGAAAAGTTCTGGGACACCGAGATCAAGGGCATCGTGCTCTATGTCGGGAAGCGCTCCAAGACATGGTACTATCAACGTGATGTGGGAGGTCGGACCCAACGGGCTCTCATCGGAAGATACCCCGTCATTACCGCAGCGACAGCCAGGCAAGCTGCCCTCGGCTTCGCCCTGGAGTGGGGACGCGGCGCCGGAAAAGCCATCCAGATCGGAGCGCCGACACTCGAGAACGCGATGGTGGCGTATCTCGCGCGCCCAAAGCTCAGGTCCGAGGCGCATCGCACCATTCTGCGCCAGCAGTTCGAACTCCATCTGAAGGAGTGGATGAAGCTACCGCTCAACGAGATCAGCAAGGGGATGGTCGTGGCGAAGCACAGGTCGCTGGGAGACCGACCTTCTGCCGCAAACCATTTGCTGAAATACTTCCGGACGGTCTGGAATCACGCCCGGCGAACCGTCGATTTACGCGAATGTCCGACCATGGCCATCGAGTGGTTCGAGGAACGTCCCGAAGGAACGATCATCGCTGACCTGACGGAGTGGCGACGCGTCGTCGAAGCGTTGCCCAACCCTATCCACGAAACCTTCTTCAAGCTTCTCCTGTTCACAGGCCTTCGGAAGACTGAAGCGCTCACTCTTGAATGGAAGAACATTAATGAGGACCGAATTCATCTTCCGATGACCAAGAACGGAAGAAGTTTCGATCTGCCGATCCTGCCGGTGCACCATGAAATCCTGGCACCTGTGCGGGGGCTCCATCGTCGTTGGGTTTTTCCTTCTCCCAAGACCGAGCATGACCCCATCGACACGGACGCCCTCCAGCGGCGCCTGTGGGCGATCTGGGGCGAAGCCTACCAGGCATACCTCGACATGCGCGAGGCGCAGCCCCACGGGGCGCTCTGGCTCGATCTGCGCGATCCCAAGGTCCAGCGCGAGCGGGACCAGATCGCCGAGGGCAGCCGGAAGAAGACCGTGACCGAGATCGTCGCCGAGGTGATCGGGGCGTGGCTGGACGAGCGCCGCCCGGCGGACGAGGTGATGGTGGACGCGAGCGGGCTGACGCTCGACGGCTACGAGGGCGACGAGACGCCGATGGTCCGGGCTATGGTGACGGCCGAGGAGGCCACCGAGAACCTGCAACACCATCCGCTCCTCCAGGCTTATCGGAACCTCGAAAAGCGGACGTTCGGAAAGGCCCTTACGAAGGTGCCCGGGTGGCAGGAGGTCGGACGTGTCCGGCGTTTCGGCCAGCCGCCCAAGACTTGGTATGGCCGGG
>NZ_JBQLZP010000418.1:0-2053 GCF_052168335.1 Roseicyclus sp.
GACGGGGGGATGCGGGACCGCCATGACGGAGGACCGGAAGCGCGCATAGGCGGCGTCGGTATTGGCGCTCAGGGACCGGTACTCGTTGCCGACGCACTGCGCGTTCTCGGGCGTGCCCGCGACGAAGCCGTAGCTCGCGCAGCGCTCGTTGACGAAGGCCATACGCTGATCCTCCGAGGCGCTGCGCCACCAGCCGGGTCCGCCCGGGGCGCCGATCGTCCCGTCGGGGTTCGGCATGCATCCGGCGATCGACGCCGCGCAAACGAGTGGGAGAAGGGTTCTGGCGAACATGGGCACCACCTACACAAGACGACACGCGCCGTCCCCGAAAAGGCTGGCCGATCACGCAGCGCAAGTCAACGCGGGATGTCCCGCCGCCCTCAGCCGAGGACCTTCGTATAGGTGCCCCGTCCCGCCAGGATGCCGCGGAAGCCGCCGGGCTCGTCGAGCGAGAAGACGATGATCGGCACGTCGTTCTCGCGGGCGAGCGCGATGGCGGAGGCGTCCATGACGCCGAGATGCTGGGCCAGCACCTCGTCGTAGCTGATCGTGTCGTAGCGGCGCGCGTCGGCGTGCTTCTTGGGGTCCTTGTCGTAGACGCCGTCGACCTTGGTGCCCTTGAAGATCGCCTCGCAGTGCATCTCGTTGGCCCGGAGCGTCGCTGCGGTGTCCGTGGTGAAATAGGGGTTGCCGGTGCCGGCGGCGAAGATCACCACGCGCTTCTTCTCGAGGTGGCGCACGGCGCGGCGGCGGATGTAGGGCTCGCAGACCTGGTCCATCGGGATCGCGCTGATGACGCGGGTGTAGACGCCCATCGATTCGAGCGCCGACTGCATGGCGAGCGCGTTCATGACGGTGGCGAGCATCCCCATGTAGTCCGCCGTCGTCCGCTCCATCCCCTGCGCGCTGCCCTGGAGCCCGCGGAAGATGTTGCCGCCGCCGATCACCATGCAGATCTCGACGCCGAGATCGTGGACCGACTTCACCTCGCGCGCGATGCGCTCGACCGTGGGCGGATGCAGGCCGAAGCCCTGGTCGCCCATCAGCGCCTCGCCCGAGATCTTGAGCATCACGCGCCGGTACTTGGTGGAAACGGCGGGCGCGGCGGCGTGGCCTGCCTTCTGGTCGGTGTCGGGCATGGGAGGTCGGGTCTCCGGCATCGGGGCTGCGGGGGCGAGGCTGTTGCGGTCGCCGCAACATGGTCTAAAAGCGCTGCCTGTTCAACGCCCGGTTGGGCGGTTCCGGCATCCACCTGAAGAACGGATCGCAACGCCCTGTTTTCGCTTGCGGACATACCTGCGGACCGTCCGGTCCTGATCGCCGGGCCGACGGCCTCCGGCAAGTCCGCGCTCGCGCTGTCCATCGCCGAGCGGGGCGGCGGGGTGATCGTGAACGCCGACGCGCTGCAGGTCTACGAGGGCTGGCGCGTGCTGACGGCGCGCCCCGGTCCGGAGGAGGAGACGCGCGCGCCCCACGCCCTCTACGGCCATGTGCCCTTCGAGGCGGAGTATTCGGTGGGCGAGTGGCTGCGCGACCTCGCGCCGCTCCTGACCGGGCCCGAGCGGCCCATCGTCGTCGGCGGCACCGGTCTCTACTTCCGGGCGCTGACCGAGGGGCTGGCCGAGATCCCGCCGGTGCCGCCCGAGGTGCGCGCCGAGGCCGAGGCGATGGCGCCCGACGCACTCCTCGCGGACCTGACGCGCGAGGATCCGGCGCTCGCCGCGCGCATCGACACGCGGAACCCCGCCCGGCTCCGGCGCGGGTGGGAGGTGCTGCGCGCCACCGGCCGCCCCCTCTCGGCGTGGCAGGCCGAGACCGGCCCGCCCCTCCTGCCGCTCGGGGAGACGGTCCCCCTCCTCCTCGACGCCGACCGCGACTGGCTGAACGCGCGGATCGCGCTGCGCTTCGACCGGATGCTCGCCGAGGGCGCGCTGGAGGAGGCGGCGGCCAACCTGCCGCGGTGGGAGCGCGCGGGCGGCGCGCGCAAGGCCATCGGGGCGCCCGAACTCGTGGCGCATCTCCGGGGCGAGACGACGCGCGCCGAGGCGCGGGA
>NZ_JBQLZP010000419.1:0-7906 GCF_052168335.1 Roseicyclus sp.
GGGCCGAGGCCCTGCGCGGCGGCCGCCATCGCGGCGATCCACGCCTCCGACCCGGGCGCCGCGAAGCTGAGGAAAAACAGGCGCGCAACGGCGAGGACGATCTCCTCCTCTCGGGCGAGGCCGAGGTCGCGGACATGGCCGCCCTTCGGATCGGGACGGGCGCCGCAGCCGGGCGAACTGGGCCCCGCAGCGTGATCTGTCTGAACGGACATGGTTTTCCCGGAATGGCGTCCTGCCCGGAGGCGGTGGAGACGGCGTTGTTCCGAGCTGACCGGCGGGCCAAAGGGAGCCGATGTGACTGGGCTGCCTTTTTTTCTGACCGTTTTTGTCGGAAATGGCAACCGCCATTTCGACGCAGCCCCAGATGCGCCCCGCCGGGAAGGTGCGCGCCCGATGCAACCGAACCCGGCGCTTCGCGTTCAACATCTTCCAGCCCAGCGAACCGATCCGGGGACCCCATGACGACAAGCACCGCCGCCGCCCTCGCCCCGAACGACGCGCTCGCCCTCTTCCGGTCGGTGCGGTCGCGGTCGGAGGCGCTCGCGGCGCCGCTCTGTCCCGAGGACACGATGCTCCAGTCGATGGAGGACGCGAGCCCGGCCAAGTGGCACCTCGCGCACACGACGTGGTTCTTCGAGGAGTTCATCCTGACGCCGCGCGATCCCGGCTACCGCGCGCCGGACGCGCGTTTCGCGTTCCTCTTCAACTCCTACTACGTGCAGGCCGGGCCGCGCCACGCCCGCGACCGGCGCGCCTTGGTCTCGCGGCCCGAGGGGCAGGCCGTGGCGGAATACCGCGCGCATGTGGACGACGCGCTCGGGCGCATGCTCGAGACCGGCCGCGACGACGCGGAGGAGATCGCCGCGCTGGTGGAGCTCGGCTGCCACCACGAGATGCAGCACCAGGAGCTTCTCGTCACCGACCTGTTGCACGGCTTCTCGTTCAACCCCCTCCTGCCCGCCTACCGCGACCCCGAACCCATGGCGGTGACCGAGGAGGTGCCCCTGTCCTTCACGGCGCATGACGGCGGCCTCGTCGAGATCGGCCACGACGGCGACGGTTTCGCCTACGACTGCGAGGGTCCGCGCCACCGGACCTGGCTCGACCCGTTCCGCATCGCGGACCGGCCGGTGACGAACCGCGAGTGGATCGCCTTCATCGAGGACGGCGGCTACGAGACGGCGCCGCTCTGGCTGATGGACGGCTGGACCTGCCGCGCGCGGGAGGGCTGGGACGCGCCGCTCTACTGGTGGCGGCAGGACGGCGCGTGGTGGACCTACACGCTCCGGGGGCCGCAGCCGGTGAACCTCGACGCGCCGGTGGTCCATGTCAGCTACTACGAGGCCGACGCCTTCGCCCGCTGGGCGGGCGCGCGCCTGCCGACCGAGGCCGAGTGGGAGGTCGCCTTCCGCGACCGCCCGATCGCGGGCAATTTCCTCGACGACGGGCAGCTGCGCCCGCTTCCGGGCGGAGGGCCCTGGGGCGATGTCTGGGAATGGACGCAGAGCCCCTTCACGCCCTATCCCGGCTTCCGCCCGCCCGAGGGGGCCATCGGCGAATACAACGGCAAGTTCATGGTGAACCAGTTCGTGCTGCGCGGCGGCTCCTGCGCGACGCCGGCCGCACAGATGCGCCCGACCTACCGGACGTTCTTCTACCCGCATCAGCGCTGGCAGATGCTCGGCCTCCGCCTCGCGCAGGACGGGTGAGATTGACAAGCCCCTCGTGACGAACCGCGCCCTTCTCGCGGACGCGCTGGCCGGGCTCCGCGCGCGGCCGAAGCGGATGAACCCCAAGTGGTTCTACGACGCCGAGGGCAGCGCGCTCTTCGAGCGGATCACGGACCTGCCGGAATACTATCCCACGCGTACCGAGCTCTCGATCCTGCGGCGCGAGGTGGGGCGGATCGCGGCCGCGGTCCCCGAGGGCGCCGCGCTGGTCGAACTGGGCAGCGGCGCGAGCACCAAGACGCGCGTTCTCCTCGACGCGCTCGGCGGGCTCGGGGCCTACGTGCCGATCGACGTCTCCGAGGGTTTCCTGGCCGAGGTGGCGCGCAAGCTGGACCTCGCCTATCCGGGCCTCCGCGTGGCGCCGCTGGCGGGCGACTTCCTTGGCCGCCTCGCGCTGCCGGAGGAGGTCCGCGACCTGCCCAAGGTCGCCTTCTTCCCCGGCTCGACCATCGGCAACCTCGACCCGGAGGAGGCGCGGGACCTGCTCGCCCGCGTCAGGGCGTGGGACGGGATCGCCGCCTTCGTGCTCGGCGTCGATCTGGTGAAGGACACCGCGACGCTGGTGCGGGCCTACGACGACGCGGCGGGCGTGACGGCGGAATTCAACCGCAACCTCCTGCGCCGTCTCAACCGCGAGGCGGGCGGCACCTTCGACGTGGAGAGCTTCGACCACGCGGCGCGCTGGAACGCGCGACACGCGCGCATCGAGATGCATCTGGTGAGCCGGGCCGCGCAGGAGGTGTCCCTCGGCGGCACGATCCTGCGCTTCGACGCGGGCGAGAGCATCCACACAGAGAACAGCCACAAATACCGCCCCGAAACGGTCGCGCGGGCGGCGGAGGAAACGGGTTGGGAGGTCGACGACTTCCTCACCGACGAGCGGGATTTCTTCGGCGTCGCCATCCTCCGCCCGGCCGGCGCGGGATGAACCCTCGATGACAAGAGCGCCCGCGCTGCCCGCCCTGGCGCAGCATCGGCGCTGCCCGCCGATCACGACCGCGTCCGCGTCGCCTCGTCCGTGAGCGTGTCGGGGATGTCGTCGAAGCTCGCGTAATTGAGGTCGTAGAGCTTCGCGTAGAGGCCGCCCCGCGCCATCAGCGCGTCGTGGTCGCCCTCCTCGATCTTGCGCCCCTGCTGGAGCACGACGATCCGGTCGGCGTTGCGGATCGTGGCGAGCCGGTGCGCGATGACGAGGCCGGTGCGCCCCTCCAGAAGCCGCTCGAGCGCCCGCTGGATCTGCAGCTCGGTGTAGCTGTCGATGTTGGCCGTCGCCTCGTCGAGGACGAGGATCTTCGCGTCCACCACCAGCGCGCGCGAGAAGCTGAGAAGCTGACGCTGCCCGAGGCTGAGGTTCGAGCCGCGCTCCTCCAGCATCGTGGCGTAGCCCTCGGGCATCGCCGTGATGAAGTCGTGCGCGCCCACCGCCTGCGCGGCCGCGATCACGTCCTCGTCCGTGGCGCCGGTGGTGGCATAGCGGATGTTCTCCATCACCGTGCCGGTGAAGAGATAGGGCTCCTGAAGCACCATGGCGATGTGGCGCCCGAGGCTGTCCTGCGTGACCTCGCGCACATCGCGCCCGCCCACCAGGACGGCCCCCTCCTGCACGTCGTAGAAGCGGTGGATGAGCGAGATCGAGCTCGACTTGCCCGAGCCGGTCGGGCCGACCAGCGCCACGCGCTCGCCCGACGTCACCTTGAAGCTGACATCGCGCAGGACCGGGTTCGCCGGATCGTAGCCGAAGGTCACGCCCCGGAACTCGACCGAGCCGTCGTCCTCCGGGCCGAGCGGCACGGCGTCGGGCGCGTCGGTCACGTCCACGGCCACGTCCAGCACCTCGGTCAGACGGTGGCCCGAGGCCATGGCGCGCTGCATGACGGAATATTGCATCGTCAGCGATCGGATCGGGTCGAAGAAGCGCTGGATGTAGAACAGGAACGCGACGAGGACACCGACCTCGAGGCTGCCCGAGGCCACCATCAGGCCGCCCGCGACCACCACCGTCGCCATGGCGATGCCGGTCAGGCTGTCGACGATGGGGATCATGATCTGCGCCAGCCGCGAGGCGCGGAGCTGCGCGCGGTATGTGCGGTTGGCGAGCGTCGCGTAGAGCTCGGCGTTCAGGCGGTTCCGCCCCATGGCCTGCACCGCGCGGACGCCGTGGATCGCCTCGGCCAGCGCTCCGTTGGTGACGGAGTTCGCCTCGTGCGCCGCGAGGAACGCCGCCCGCGCCCTGGCGAGCCACAGCACCCGCACGACGAGGAGGACCGGCAGGACGAGGAGGACGAGGCCCGCAAGCTGCCAGTCGAGCCAGAGCATCACCGCGACGATGCCGACGAGAAGCGCGATGTCGCCCACCGACTGCACCGAGGTCTCGAGGAATTCCTGCATCGAGTTCACGTCGCCCTGGAGCCGCGACATGAGCCGCCCCACCTCGGTCTTGTCCATGAAGGACAGCGAGACGCGCTGGAGATGCCCGAACATCCTGCGGCGGATGTCGAAGAGGACGTGCTCGGCCACCTGCCCCGTGATCCGCTCCTGCGCCAGCGAGGCGGCGTAGTTGACCGCGATGACCAGCCCGAAGAGCGCGACGATCCCGGTCAGGAGGCCCGGCGCCGCGCCGGGCGCCATGCCCTCGTCGATGGCGAAGCGGATGAGGAGCGGGATGGTCAGCTGCGAGAGCGTGAAGACGAGCACCGCCGCGATGGCGAGCCAGACCCGCCGGCGGTAAGGCGCCACGAAGTGCCAGATGCGCCGGACCACGCGCCCGTCGAAGGCGCGGCCGAAGATCTCCTCCTCCACCCGCGTGGAGCCCACGACCGCGCGCATCCGGGGGCGGCCGTCGTCGTGGGGATCGCGCGGCTCGGGCGTGCCGTCATGCCTCATGCCGCGCCCTCCGGCAGGTCCGCGCCCCGCTGCGTCTGGAGGTCGTGCAGCGCCCGGTAGCGCCCGCCCAGCGCGAGCAGTTCCTCGTGCGTGCCGCGCTCGACGATGCGGCCGTCCTCGAGGAAGAGGATCAGGTCGGCGTGCCGCAGGCTCGCCAGCCGGTGCGCCACGATGAGGGTGACGCGGTCCTTGGCGTAGGTCCTGAGCGCCGCGCGGATGCGGCTTTCGGTGCCCGCGTCGATGGCGGCGGTCGAGTCGTCGAAGATCAGGACCGCCGGCTCCATCATCAGCGTCCGCGCGATCGACAGCCGCTGCCGCTGCCCGCCCGAGAGCGAGACGCCCCGCTCGCCCACCACGGTGCCGTATTGCTGCGGCAGGCCGAGCACGTAGTCGTGGAGCTGCGCGGAATCCGAGACGCGGTGGATACTCCGCTCCTCGGCGAAGGGGGCGGCGTAGGCGATGTTGTTCTCGATCGTCGTGGTGAAGAGGAACGAGTCCTGCTGGACGACCGCCACCGCCTCGCGCACCGAGGCCAGCGTCACCTCGCGGATGTCCTGCCCGTCGATGGTGATGCTGCCCTCCGTCACGTCGTAGAAGCGCGGCAGCAGGTGCATGAGCGTCGTCTTGCCGGCCCCGGGCGCACCGAGGATGCCGATTGTCTGGCCGCGCCGTGCCTCGAAGGAGATGCCCGTGACCGCCTGCCGCCGGTCGTCGCCGGGATAGGCGAAGCTCACGTTCTCGAGCCGGAGGGTGCCATCCGTGATCCGCAGGTCCTCCGCCCCCTCGGCGTCGGCGATCTCGACCGGCATGTCGAGAAGCTGGAAGAGGCGCGCGCCGCAGGTCGAGGCGCGGGCATAGGCGTTGACCATCAGGCCGAGCTGGCGGACCGGCATCTGGAGGATCGTCATGAAGGTCAGGAAGGTGGCGAGCGTGCCCACCGTGATCTCGCCCGCCGCCACCTGCCGCCCGCCGTGGAACAGCACGAGGCCCATCGCCGCGAAGAAGGCGAAGGTCATCGCCGACGTGTTGCGCACGCGGATGTCGATGCGCTGGTGGCTGTAGTCGAGCGCCTCCGTCGAGGCGCGGTCGAACTTCGCCATCTCGTGGTCCACCGCCGCGAAGGCGCGCACGACGCGGGTGCCGGCGAGGTTCTCCTCCATCACCTGGCTGAGCAGGCCGAGTTTCTCCTGCAGGATCAGCCAGGTGCGCCGGAGCGTGAGCTGCATGACCGAGCTCCGCCACGCCGCGAAAGGCACGAAGGACAGCGCGAGAAGGCCCAGCACGACATCGGTGGACAGCAGGAGCCACGCCCCCACCCCGATCAGCAGCGTCAGGAGGAGCGTGCGCACCAGCGCCGTCGAGAAGTACATCCGCACCCCCTCGAGGTCGAGCATCCCCACGGTGATGAGGTCGCCCGAATGGGTGCGGTCGTGGAAGGAGAACGGCAGCCGCTGCACCTTGTCGTAGATCGCGTTGCGGAGGTCCTGCGCGAGCGCGTGGCCGACCGCCTCGGCGGCATAGTTCTGCACCAGCGTGAAGAGGCCGCGCAGCACGCTCGCCCCGAGGAGCGTCAGCGCGATGAGGCCGAGCGCGCGCACGTCGGTCTCCGCCTCGGCCATGGCGAGCGACTGGTCGACGGCGCGCCCGAGGATGACGGGAATGGCGAGTTGCATCAGCACGGCGGGCACCGTCGCCCCGAGCGCGAGCGCGACGGGAACGGGATAGCGCAGGCACATGCGCGTGATGCGCGCGACCGCGCCCACGCCCTGCCGCGTATCGACGCGCGCGGTCCTGCGGAACCTGCGTTCCGCGGTGGTGGCTCTCGTGCCTGACTGTGTCATTCCGTCCGTATCGCGGCCGGACGCCGCGACCTCCTGCTCCGCGCAGCGGGGCCGCCTGCCGGGCCCGGCGCGTCGTCTCTCGGGGAGAGATCGCCCCTTGCTACATCCCCCGGCGGGCGGTTGGAAGGCCTCGTGAGGCCGAGGCGGCGGCTCGGCACGGGAGCGGCAGGAGGGAGCCGGGAACCGGCGCGGCCGGGATCAGTAGGCGCCGCGACCGCTCAGCACGACGCGGACCGTCCGCAGCATCAGGACGAGGTCGGTCAGGACCGAGACGCGCCGCACGTAGTCGAGGTCGAGGTCGATCATCTCCTCGAACCCGAGATCGGCGCGGCCGGACACCTGCCAGAGGCCGGTGATGCCGGGCCGGACCCGGTGGCGGGCATGGGCGCGCGGCGGATAGGCCGCCACCTCCTCGGGGAGCGCGGGGCGCGGGCCGACCAGCGACATGTCGCCCCTCAGCACGTTGAAGAGCTGCGGCAGCTCGTCGAGCGACCAGCGCCGCAGCACCCGCCCGACCGGCGTGACGCGCGGATCGTCGCGGAGCTTGAGGCAGATCCCCGCGCGGTCGCTGAGCGCCAGGAGCTCGGCCCTCCGCGCCTCCGCGTCGCGGTACATCGAGCGGAACTTGATCATCCCGAACGTCGCGCCGTCGCGGCCCACGCGCCGCTGCACGAAGAACACGGGGCCCCGCGAGGTGAGCGCGACGACCAGCGCGATCACGACGAGACCCGGCCAGATCAGGCCAAGAAGCAGCAGCGTCAGGACGACGTCCATCAGGCGCTTGGCGCCCGGGCCGGGTCGGCGCCGGGCGGCGCGCATCATCTCGAGGGTGGTCGTGCTCATCGGACGCATCTTTCGGGAAAATATCTTAAATTCAGGTTCTGACGGCGAGCCAGGGATCGCCCGGAAGGGCGCTGCGCATCACCGCGACGCTGCCGTTGCGCGGCAGGGAATCGAGGCGCTCCACCTGTGGCAGGATGGCGGAGCGGCGGTCCGCGGGGCGGAGCGCGAGGACGCCCACATCGGCGGCGGCGAGCAGGAACTGGCAGGACAGGCGGTCGCGCAGGCTGCCGGCCGACACGACGACGGCGTCGAACTCGCGCACGAACCGCTCGAGCGCGGCCCGCACCATCGGCGCCGAGACCGCCCGGTCGTCGAGCCTCCGTTCGGACCCGGCGCACAGGTTCCAGAGGCCGGGGCCGGCCGGCACAAGCTCGACCGCCGCCCCGCCGAGCACTTCGCCCCATCCCGGAGACACCGCGTCGTCCCCGGCGCAGCCCAGATCGGCCTCGATGAACAGGGTCTTCATCCGGGCGCGGGCATAGCTCTCGGCAAGCGCGCGCGCGAGGTCGGTGGTCCCGCCCGTCTCGCCGCGGGCGACGGCGATGACCGGGGCCTTGCCGACGAGGCGCGGCCGGCGCAGCGGGTGCAGCTGCAACTCGTTGCGCAGCC
>NZ_JBQLZP010000420.1:0-3135 GCF_052168335.1 Roseicyclus sp.
CCGGCCCCGCCAGGTGGCTCACCGCGCCGCCCGCGAGGGTCGCGGCGATCCGGCGGGTCCGCTCCCCGACGACCGCGATGTCCGCGCGGAGCCCCGGCACGATCCGCCCCCGGTCCGACTGCATCGGACGCCGCGCAGGCCAGGAGGAAAGGAGAGCCCAGGCCGCCTCGAAGCTGCGTCCCTCCCGAATGAGTGCCACCATGACCGGCGCCCCGAGCCTCATCCGCGCGTGCCCAGGAACCGCCCGGCCACCGGCCCCGCCAGGTGGCTCACCGCGCCGCCCGCGAGGGTCGCGGCGATCCGGCGCGTGGCCTCCTCCACGATCACGACATCGGCGCGGAGCCCCGGCACGATCCGCCCCCGGTCCGGTAGCCCCAGAAGCCGCGCGGGCCCCGAGGAGACGAGCGCCCAGGCGCGGCCGAGGTCCATCCCCTCCGCCTCGAGCCGGAAGGCCGCGCGGGCGGGTGACGGATAGTGGTAGTCCGAGGCGAGCGCGTCCACGAGCCCCGCCGCCACCAGATCGCCCGCCGCGACCTTGCCCGCGTGCGAGCGCCCCCGCACGAGGTTGGGCGCGCCCATGATGACGCCCTCGCCCGCGGACTTCGCCGCCTCGGCGGCGGCCAGCGTCTCGGGAAACTCGGAGAGCGTCGCGCCGAGGGCGCGGCCCCGCGCGCGGTCCTCCGCCGTGTGGTCGTCATGGCTGCCGATCAGGACGCCGTGCTGGCGCAGCGCGCCGCACAGATGCGCGAGCGCGCCCGGCACCTCGTCCCGCGCCGCGTGCATCTCGCGAAGGAGGCGCCAGTGCTCCTCGGGCGAGCGGCGGGCCTTCAGCGCCTGCCCGGTCAGGTTCGGCGGGCGCCTGCCCTCCGACAGCTCGCGGTGCGGCAGGTGGTCGTTCAGGACGACATAGGGGATGTGCGCCCCGAGGATCAGCGACAGCGCCCGGCCGAAGTCGCGAATCATCCCGGTCTCGAGGCGGAGCTGCATCAGGCAGTCGGCGCGCATCGGCGTCCCGGCCAGCGCGCGCGCGAGGTCCTCGGCGAAGTCGGGCCCGCGCATCCCCCCCTCCCAGGAGAAGAACTGCGCGACGACGGCGGTGGTGATGCCGTTAGCGCCGAGCTCGGCGTCGAGCGAGGCGAGGCCCGAGGACAGGCTCTCGAGCGCGCCGCGACGGGGGGCGAGGTGACGCTCGAACCCGTCGCCGTGGATGTCGACGATCCCGGGCAGGACCAGATACCCCGACAGGTCCACCTCGCGTCCCGTGGGCGCGTCCGCGATCAGCCCGCGCGACAGGGCGAGCGGCGACTCGGAGAGGCCGTCGGGCGTCAGCACCCGCGCGCCGCGGAAGGTGAGATCGGGAAGCGTCATGGCCCCCGTGATGGACCGAAGCCGCGGCGAGGGAAAGCCCCCGCGCTCGGGCCTCGCCGCTGACCGCCCCCGTGAGCGCGAACGCCCGCACGCCGCGCCACCCGAGGACCGGGATCAGCGCCGCGCCCCCCGGACGCGGTGTCCAGCGCCACGAGGCCCGCCCCGGACAGCACCGCCCCCGGCACGGCGTTGCCGCGCCGGATCGCGACCCCGGGGATGCGGGCCCCCCGACGCCGCAACGGAGGCCGTTCGCTCAGCTCTCTCCGCGCCCCTCGCGCACGACCGTCGCGACGGCCCCGGCACCGGTGAGCGCGAGCGCCAGAACGGCGAGCCACCCGAGGAACGGGATCAGCGCCACGATGCCCGCCACGAAGGCCCCGAGGAGCGCGAGGCCCGCCTTGGGCAGCACCTCTTCCGGCATCGCGTTGCCGAGGCGGAGCCAGATCGCCACGCCGAGGATGTAGGACCCCATCACGTAACCCGCGTATCCGACCAGCCCCGCGAGGAAGAGCGCCGCGAAGAAGAGCGGTATCCCGATGATCGTCAGCGCCAGCACGAAGCCCGCGCCCGAGACGACCGACACGAGGAGGAAGCCCGCGAGGAGGCTCTGCCCGGGACGGGACAGCGCCCGCTCGCGCCAGGTGGCGACCTGCGCCGGGGCCACCGCGACGGCGGCGGCGGCGAGCGCGGCGACGGCGAGGACGCTGACGAGGAAGCCCGTCAAGGCCGCGCGCCCCGCCGCCCGCCGCATGTCGCCGAAGCCGCCGGGGGTGCGGTCCCATTCCTCGATGTCGCGGACCTCGACGCGGTCGGCGGGCGCGACGCGCTCGGGGATGGCGAGGGGCGTCTCCCCCTCCTCGGTGTAGACGATGACGCGGCCGCCGACCGTTGCGTCCGGCCCGAACTCCGCGCGGCCCACGGCGAGCATCAGGTCGCCCGCGACGGGCGCGTCGAGGCCAAGCTCCTCCGCCGCGATCATGGCCGAGGCGCCGAGACTGCCCGAGACCTCCGCCTCGCGGGCGAAGAGGCGCAGGTTGCCGCCGATGGCAGCGTCGATCTCCACTTCCGCCGCGGCGAGGAGCGCGGGGCCCGCCACATCGGCGGAGAGGTCGATCCGGTAGGCGAAACCGTAGAGGCGGTCGGCGGGCGCATCGATGCTCAGCCTGCGGGCGGCGAGGTGCGCGGCGCCCCCGACCGCGCCGTCGAGCGCGAGATCCTCGGAGGCCGCGAAGAGGTCGCCCTCCGCCCCGTCGAGCCTCAGGTCGTCGCCTGCGGCAAAGATGTCCCCGCCGAAGCCGAGGCGGGCGGTGTCGTCGTCCTGCGCGGCGGCGGGCGGAGCCGCAACGGCCAGAAGGGCCGCGGCCAGGACAGGCAGCAGTCGGTTCATGGATCGTCTCCCTCGCTCGGATGTCGATGCGGCGAGGGTCGGGGAGAATCGGCTGCGCCGCCTTGATCTCGGGCAAGGCCGTCCCGCCTGCGTGCGTCGCCGATGTGCGCCATCCGGGATGCGGCAGGTGGCGTGGCGGCGGCGGCGGGACCGTGCGCCTCGCGCCGCCCACGGACCATCGGCCTCGCCTTGTCCGGCACCTTCTTCCGGTGTCGCGGAGGGGGCCCGGCCCTCCTCGAACGGCGTGGGTGAGCTTTTGGGACGCGGTGCGCCCACCCCGCTCAGGCCTCGCGGTAGGCGGCGGCGATCATCGCGGCGACGTCCGCCTCGCCAAGGCCCCTCGTGATCCCGGCGCGCTGTCCCTCACCCGCGATGTCGAG
>NZ_JBQLZP010000421.1:0-3142 GCF_052168335.1 Roseicyclus sp.
CGCCCGCCCGGCCCGCCGCTCGAGCCGCCGCCACCCGACGCCGCCTTGCGGCTGCCGGACGCGGCGGTGGGCCGCGTGGCCGACGACGACGCGGCGCGGGTCGCCCGCTTCTCGGCGACGAGCATGCGCTTGCCCCTCGGCGGGACCCTGCGGTCCTGACCTGAACCACCCATTGACTTGCCTTCTACCGGAGCCGTCCGGCCCTGCCTCTTTTTCCCGCGATCATAGGCGCGAACGAGTCGGATGTGGAGTGTCGATGCCGTGAACGCCAGTCCAACAACTGCCCAAAAATTGAGCGCAAAGTCCGATTTGCGCAAAATATTTGCAATTCTGCATCCGGAGCCGACCCGCAAGCCTGCCGTTCGTTGCCCTTCCCGCCCCCTGAGCGGAGTTCTGCGTCGTGACGTTCCCACCCGGCTTTCGCCTTTCTGCCGGGTATGGGGTTGGGAACACCATCAACCGGAGGGGTGACAGACGTGAAACTCATCATCGCAGCTATCAAGCCGTTCAAGCTCGAGGAGGTGCGCGAGGCGCTCACCTCCATCGGCGTGCGCGGCATGATGGTGACCGAGATCAAGGGCTTCGGCTCGCAGTCCGGACACACCGAAATCTACCGCGGCGCCGAGTATGCCGTGAACTTCGTCCCGAAGGTGAAGCTCGAGATCGTGGTGCCGGACGGCATGGCCGACCAGGTCGTCGAGACCATCCAGACCACGGCGAAGACCGACAAGATCGGCGACGGCAAGATCTTCGTCCTCGACGTGGAAAGCGCGGTGCGGGTGCGCACCGGCGAAACCAATGACGACGCGCTCTGACCGGCGGCTGGAACCGAAAGGAGAAACTGGTCTCATGAAAGCTCTCAAGTACATTCCCCTGGCCGCCGTCGCGCTTGTCGCGGCGCCGTCCCTGGGCCTCGCGCAGGATGCCGCCACCGGCGCGCCCGCCGAGCACACCTCCTACATCCTCACGACGCTCCTGTTCCTCGTCGGCGGCTTCCTCGTCTTCTGGATGGCCGCGGGCTTCGCGATGCTCGAGGCGGGCCTCGTCCGCTCGAAGAACGTGACGATGCAGCTCACCAAGAACATCGCGCTCTTCTCGATCGCGGCGATCATGTACTGGCTCGTCGGCTTCAACCTGATGTATCCCGGCGACGGCTGGCTCATCGACGGCGTGCTCGGCCCGCTGTTCGCCATGACCTCGCTCGAGCCGATGGGCGTCGCGCCCGAGGAAACCGCGCTCGACTACGCTTCGGTCGGTTCGGACTTCTTCTTCCAGCTGATGTTCTGCGCCACCACGGCGTCGATCGTCTCCGGCACGCTGGCCGAGCGCATCAAGCTCTGGCCGTTCCTGATCTTCGTCGTCGTTCTCACCGGCTTCATCTACCCGATGCAGGCGAGCTGGGACTGGGGCGGCGGCTTCCTCGAGTCGAGCTTCGGCTTCATGGACTTCGCGGGCTCGACCCTGGTGCACTCGGTCGGCGGCTGGGCCGCGCTTGCGGGCGCCCTCGTCCTCGGACCGCGCCTCGGCAAGTACAAGGACGGCAAGACCAACCCGATGCCGGGCTCGAACCTCGCGCTCGCCACGCTCGGCACGTTCATCCTGTGGCTCGGCTGGTTCGGCTTCAACGGCGGCTCGCAGCTCGCCATGGGCACGGTCGGCGACGTCGCGGACGTGTCGCGCATCTTCGCCAACACCAACATGGCCGCTGCGGCGGGCGCCGTCACGGCGCTGATCCTGACGCAGGTGCTCTATGGCAAGGTCGACCTCACCATGGTCCTGAACGGCGCGCTCGCGGGCCTCGTCTCGATCACGGCAGAGCCGCTCGCGCCCTCGCTGTTCCTGGCCCTCGTGATCGGAGGCATCGGCGGCGTGATCGTGGTCTTCGCGGTTCCGCTGCTGGACAAGCTCAAGATCGACGACGTGGTCGGCGCCATCCCGGTGCACCTCTTCGCCGGCATCTGGGGCACGCTCGCCGTCGTCCTGACGGGTGGCTACACGGGCGAGGCCACGATCGGCGGCCAGATCACCGGCATCGTGGTCATCGGCGCCTTCGCCTTCGTCACCTCGCTGGTAGTGTGGTTCATCCTCAAGGCGGTCATGGGCATCCGCGTCTCGCAGGAATCCGAGATGACCGGCCTCGACGTGGCCGAGCTCGGGATGGAAGCCTACCCGGACTTCACCAAGGGCTGACACGAACGCTTGCGACCCGGGCCGGTCCTCCCTTCCGGCCCGGGAAATCTAGGGGGCGCCCGTTTCGGCGCCCCCTTTTTTTGGCCAGCCTCCATAGCCAAGAACTATCGGTTTCTTCGATTCGATTGCCTTTTCTTTAAGACAGACGGCACCATCTGTAGGACTGTTCAGTGAGGAGCGTTCCATGTCCACCGAAACCGAGACCACCGAGACCCGCCCGACCGCCCCCGCGCCCGCCTTCTCCACGTCCGAGTGGCTGCGCGCCGAAGTGACGCTGACCCTCCAGCGCTGGATGCTGGTCGCCGCGGGCTTCGCCGCCTTCGTCCTCGTCCTGGTCGCGCTCGACTGAGGCGGGCCATGATCCGGATCGCATCCCTCTGCGCGGCTGCGCTTCTCGCCTGCACGCCGATCGCAGCGGCCGCCAAGACCGAGCCCGGCGCCACCCCGGCGCAGACCGTCGCGACCCTCGTGCGCGGTCAGCCTGTGACGATCGCCGGCGTGGTCGACCGCGTCACCGACGAGGACGAGTTCATCCTCCGCGACGCCACGGGAACCGTGCGTGTCTACGTGGGCCCGAACTTCGTTCCCGCCGCGGCGGGCGAGACCGTCACGGTCAGCGGGCGGGTGGACGACGACCGGTCGCTCGAGATCTACGCCACCGCCATCGTGCGCGCCGACGGAACGCGGGTGGAGCTGCCGCACCGCTACTGACAAGAAAAAAGGGCGCCCGCAGCGCCCTTTCCCGTTCCGATGTCCCGAAGGGATCAGACGGCCTCGTCGATCCACTTCTGGAGCGCGGCCTTGGGTGCCGCGCCGACCTTGTTCGAGACGACCTCGCCGCCTTTGAACATGAAGAGCGCGGGGATGCCGCGCACGCCGAGTTGCATGGGCGAGTTGGGGTTCTCGTCCACGTTGACCTTCACGATCTTCACGCGGCCGTCGTATTCGTCCG
>NZ_JBQLZP010000422.1:0-7718 GCF_052168335.1 Roseicyclus sp.
TCCGAGGTCTCGGGCGGGTCGGTCGGGGCCTGGTCCTCGGGCGGCTCGGGCTCCGGCGGCGGTTGCGTCTCCTCCTCGGGGATGCGCGTCGCGCGCGGGGCGAGGACCAGCTCCACCGCTGTCAGGAGGTCGGGCTCCTCCACAATGGTCTCGCCCGACAGCGCGGCGCTCGCGCGGGCCACGGCCAGCGCCTGCAACGGCGCGCGCAGCGAGACGATGCCGAGGCGCGCGGCGACCTGCGCGAGGTCGGCGATCGTCGCTTCCGTCACCTCGACCCGCGGCAGGAGGCGCCGCGCCTCGACCACCGCGTCCATGTCGAGCGACAGCTCCGCGGCGTCCGCGAGCCGCAGCTCCGCAAGGTCGAGATGCAGCGCCAGCCGGTCGGCAAGGGCCTCGGGTATCCGTTCCTCCGGGCCGGCGCCTTCGTCCAGCGCGACGAGTGCGAGACCCTTCCTTGCATCGAGCGCATGGGCGAGCCGTGCGGCGAGGCCCGCGCGCGCCCGCTCGGCCATGGGCAGAACCAGGACGCCCGGCGCGTCCATCAGGCCCGCGCTGCGCATGACGGTTCCGGCACCAAGCGTGGCGGCGAGATCGATGCCGCCGAAAAGCGCGTCGTCCCCGATGTCGGGATGCAGGCGCGAGACGCGCCGCCCGCGCGTGGCGAGGTCCAGCCCGGCGAGGAACCGGTCGCGCACCGGCCCCACGCGGGCGCGGAGCCAGATGCCCCCGAGCGCCGCGGGATCGAGCGCGAAGCAGGCGAGGGCGAGGTTCGCCCTCTGCCAGCGTTCCTCGCCATCGGTCACGCCAGGACCTCCTCCACCGTGCGGTTCACCCGTGTCGTGCTGCCCGCCTCGTCCAGCGGGTCGCGGCGGAGCCTGTGGCGGAGCGACGAGGGCGCGACGCGCCGGAGGTGCCCGCGCGTCACGGAGGGTTCGCCCTCGAAGGCCGCCAGCGCGCGGGCGGCGCGCAGCAGGGTCAGCTCGCCGCGCAGCCCGTCCGAGCCGAGCGCGACGCACAGCTCGGCGCAGTCGCGCAGGATCGCGTCGTCGGCATCCACCCGGGGCAGGGCGGCGCGCGCGTCGAGGATGCGCTGGCGCAGCTCCATGTCGCGGGGCAACCACTGGGCCTGGAACGCGTCGCGGTCGCGGTCGAAGGCGTCGCGGCGGCGGATGACCTCGATCCGCACCTCGATGTCGCGCGGGCTCTCGACTTCCACCGACAGGCCGAACCGGTCGAGAAGCTGAGGCCGAAGCTCGCCCTCCTCGGGGTTGCCGGAGCCGACGAGGACGAAGCGCGCGGGATGGCGGATCGACAGGCCCTCGCGCTCGACCACGTTCTGGCCGGACTGCGCCACGTCGAGGAGGAGATCGACGAGGTGATCCTCGAGCAGGTTGACCTCGTCGATGTAGAGATAGCCACGGTTGGCGCGCGCCAGCAGCCCGGGCTCGAAGGCCTTTTCGCCGTGGGCCAGCGCCTTCTCGATGTCGAGGGCGCCCACCACGCGGTCCTCGGTCGCGCCGAGCGGCAGGTCGATCACCGGCGTCGGCTTCTCCACGATCGCATGGTCGTGGACCTGCGCCCAGTCCGGCACGTCGCGCTCGGCGGCCGAGTTCACCGGGCAGCCCGCCACCGCGCGGATCGGCGGCAACAGCGCGGCAAGCCCCCGCACGGCGGTCGATTTGCCCGTGCCGCGATCGCCGAACACCAGGACGCCCCCGATGCCCGGGTCGATCGCCGTGAGGATCATGGCGAGCTTCATGTCGTCCTGGCCGACGATGGCGGAAAACGGGAAGGCCCCGCTGGCGGAAAGGTCGGTCATTCGGCGGCTACCTCGATGGGGTCCTGCGTTCGTGTCTCGGGGCGGTGCGTCAGGTCTGGGGTGGCGCCCTCCCAGGTGCCTTCCACGGCGTCGATGCGGAAGCGGGCGTAAAGCTCCTCGCGGAACCAGCCGCCCTCGCGGACGGCGCGGATGGCGCTGGCATGGGGTCCGTCACGGCGGGCGAACTCCGCCATGGTGCGGGCGTCGGGCCAGACCGAGAAGGTCACCTGCTGGACCCAGGGGATCTCGCCGATGCCGATCTTGAACATCACGTTCGGGTCCTGCCCGATGGCGCGCGAGACGCCGGGCTCCTGCTTCCAGAACCGGAGCGCGACCGAGGGCTTCACGGTCGCCCGCGTCAGCGCGGCGATCGGTCCGTCGAGCGCGATGTCCTGCGCCTCGAACGGCTCCAGCCCCGCCCATTTCCCCCGCGCGCTGGCAGGGGTGAGGAAGATGGTCAGCGCCTCCTCCGCATGGTCGCGGTAGCGGCGGAACACCGGCGTGCCGAACATCGCGCGGCGGGCCGCGTCATGGTCGGGCCAGGTCCCGAGGATCGCGTAGACGGAGGTGTTGGGAACGGGCGTGAACCCCTCCCCGGTGCCCGAACCGCAGAGCTTGAAGGTGTGCAGGTCGGGAATCGCCTTCAGCGCGAATCGGGCGAGGCCCATCTGCGAGAAGGCCCAGAGGCGCGCGGAAACGGAGCCGAAGCGGAACAGGCTCAAGGTGACGGATTGCATGGCCGGTCTCTCCATGTGTCAACTTATCCTTACATACTTCTTCCAGCGGGGAAAGAGACACATTGTCCGTTTTTCTTGGCAAGACGTATCTCTATACCATATTGTCAACATGACTGGACAGTGACTGGACATGGAATGACCGACCGCAACCTCTCGTCCGGGCCGTCCCGGGCCATCGTCATCGGCGCGGGCCTCGGTGGCCTGTCGGCCGCCATGCGGCTCGGCGCCAAGGGCTACGAGGTGACGCTTCTCGACCGGCTGGACCGGGCCGGAGGGCGCGGCTCCTCGCTCACGCGGAACGGGCATCGCTTCGACCTCGGGCCGACGATCGTGACGGTGCCGCAGGTCTTCCGCCAGCTCTGGGCCGAATGCGGGCGCGACTTCGACGCGGAGGTCGATCTCAGGCCCGTCGATCCCTACTACGAGATCCGCTGGCGCGACGGCTCGACCTTCACCGTCCGGCAGGACGAGGACGCCATGGTGGAGGAGGTGCGCCGCCTCTCGCCCGGTGACGTGCCGGGCTACCGCAAGTTCCTCGAGGACAGCGAGGCGCGGTATCTCTTCGGCTTCGAGGGGCTTGGGCGGCGGCCGATGAACAAGCTCGGCGACCTGCTGCGCGAGCTTCCCGGTTTCGTCCGTCTGCGCGCCGACCGCTCGGTCTGGGGCCACGCCAAGGCCCGCGTCCGCGATCCCCGCCTGCGCATGGCGCTGAGTTTCCATCCGCTCTTCATCGGGGGCGATCCGACGCACGTGACGTCGATGTATATCCTGGTCAGCCACCTCGAGAAGGAATTCGGCGTCCACTATGCGATGGGCGGCGTGCAGGCGATGGCCGACGCCATGGTCCGCGTCATCGGCGAGCAGGGCGGCACCGTCCGGCAGGGCGCCGAGGTGGACGAGATCCTGACCTCTTCCGGCCGGGCGACCGGCGTGCGGCTGACCGACGGCGAGACGCTGCGGGCCGACATCGTCGTGTCGAACGCCGATCCGGGGCACACCTACGCGCACCTCCTGCGCAACACCGTCCGCAAGCGGTGGACCGACCGGCGGCTCGACCGCGCGCGCTGGTCCATGGGCCTCTTCGTCTGGTACTTCGGCACGCGCGGCACCAAGGGCATGTGGAAGGACGTGGGCCACCACACGATCCTGAACGGCCCGCGCTACACCGGCCTCCTGCGCGACATCTTCATGCGGCGGCACCTGGCGCAGGACATGTCGGTCTACCTCCACCGCCCCTCCGTCACCGACCCGACCGTGGCGCCCGAGGGGGACGACACGTTCTACGCCCTCTCGCCCGTCCCGAACCTGCACGGCGAGAAGTCCGTCGACTGGGCGGAGATGGGCGAGACGTACCGCCAGAACCTCGCCCGCGTGCTGGACGAGCACCTGATCCCCGGCTTCGCCGACTGCCTCTCGGCCAGCGAGCACTTCACGCCCGAGACGTTCCGGACCCGTTACCTGAGCCCGCACGGCGCGGGCTTCAGCCTCGAGCCGCGCATCTTCCAGAGCGCGTGGTTCCGCCCGCACAACATCTCGGAGGAGGTCGAGAACCTCTTCCTCGTCGGCGCGGGCACGCATCCGGGCGCGGGCATCCCCTCGGTCGTGACCTCGTCCGAGGTGCTCACGCAACTCGTCCCCGACGCGCCGCGACCGCTGGTCCGCGAGGTGAGGCTCGCCGCCGAATGATCGACCCGAGCGACCTCGACCATTGCCGCGACGCGATCCGCGAAGGATCCTACTCCTTCCACGCGGCCTCGCGGCTCCTGCCCGCAAGCGTCCGCGATCCGGCGCTCGCGCTCTATGCCTTCTGCCGTGTGGCGGACGACGAGGTGGATTTCGGGACGAACAAGCCCGCGGCCGTCCTCGCGCTGCGCGACAGGCTCGACCTCGCCTATGCGGGCCGTCCCCGGAACGCGCCCGCCGACCGCGCCATGGCCGCGCTGATCGAGGTCTACGACATGCCGCGCGAGCTGCCCGAGGCGCTGCTCGAGGGGCTGGCCTGGGACGGGATGGAGCGGCGCTATGCCAGCCTGTCGGACGTGCGCGCCTACTCCGCGCGGGTCGCGGCGGCCGTGGGCGCGATGATGTGCGTCCTGATGCGCGTGCGCGAGGCGCAGACGCTGGCGCGGGCCTGCGACCTCGGGGTGGCGATGCAACTCACCAACATCGCCCGCGACGTGGGCGAGGACGCGCGCGCCGGACGCTTCTACCTGCCGACGGACTGGATGGAGGAGGCCGGCCTCGACATCGAGAGCTTCCTCGCCGATCCGCGCCCGACGCCCGAGATCCGCCGCATGGTCAAGCGCCTCCTGGCCGAGGCCGAGCGGCTCTATCACCGCTCCGAGCCCGGCATCGCCCGGCTGCCCATCGCGGCGCGCCCCGGCATCTTCGCGGCGCGCTACTGCTACGACGCCATCGGCGGCAGGATCCGCCGCGCGGGCCATGACAGCATCACGCAGCGCGCCTTCACGACGCGGCGGCACAAGCTGGGGCTGCTCGGCTGGTCGATCCTGCGGGCCGGCGCCGTCACGGTGTTCCCGCAGAGCGCGGTGATCTACGCCCGGCCGCTCGACGAGGTGGCCTTCCTGGTCGAGGCCGCGGCGCATCCCGACCGGGCCAAGACCGGCTGGGGCGAGAGTGTCCTTTCGGTCCTCTCGCAGCTCGAGGCGCGCGACCGGGACCGCGGGAACTTGGCGGGCGCGGCCTGACGCCCTATTTCCCTCTCATGGAATGGGGTTTGTTCGCGATCTTCCTGCTCGCTTGTGCCGCGGCGGCGACGACAGGCTCGATGTTCATGCCGGGCGCGTGGTATCGCGGCCTGTCCAAGCCGACATGGACGCCGAAGGACTGGATGTTCCCCGTGGTGTGGAGCATCCTCTACGTGTCCTCCGCCTATGCCGCCTCGCGCGTCGCGCCGCTGGAAGGCAGCGCCTACGCCATGGCCTTCTGGGCCATGCAGATCGCCTTCAACACGCTCTGGACGCCGGTTTTCTTCGGGCTGCACCGGATCAAGGCGGCGTTCTTCGTCATGCTCGGCCTCTGGCTCTCGGTCGCGGGAACGATGGTGACGTTCTTCCAGCTCGACTGGATCGCGGGCGCGCTCTTCGTGCCGTATCTCGCCTGGGTCACCGTCGCGGGCGCGCTGAACGCCAGCGTCTGGGCGCGGAACCCGAACGAGCCGGCGGTGGCGGCGGAATAGGTCTCGAAACGAAAAAGGGCGCCGCGAGGGGCGCCCTTCCTGTCTTGCCGGGGCCGAAGGTCACGCCAGCTGGCGCTCGACCTCCTCGCGCTCGAAGATCTCGATGACGTCGCCCTTGCGGATGTCGTCGTAGTTCTCGAAGGCCATGCCGCATTCCTGGCCCGACTGCACTTCCTTGACCTCGTCCTTGAAGCGCTTGAGCGTCTTGAGCGTGCCTTCGTGGACCACCACGTCATCGCGCAGCAGGCGGACGCCGGCCGAGCGGCGGGCGACGCCCTCGGTCACGAGGCAGCCCGCCACGTTGCCGACACCGGAGACGCGGAAGACCTCCTTGATCTGCGCGTAGCCGATGAAGTTCTCGCGCACCTCGGCGGACAGCAGGCCCGAGGCCGCGGCCTTCACGTCGTCCACGAGGTCGTAGATCACGCTGTAGTAGCGGATCTCGACGCCCTTCTGGTTGGCGGCGCTGCGCGCGGGCGCGTTGGCGCGGACGTTGAAGCCGATGACGGGCGCGCCGGAGGCTTCGGCGAGGCCGATATCGCTCTCGGTGATGGCGCCGACGCCGTAGTGGAGGACGCGCACGCGCACCTCCTCGTTGCCGATCTTCTCCATCGCCTGCACGATCGCCTCGGCCGAGCCCTGCACGTCGGCCTTCACCACGATGGGCAGTTCCTTGACGTTCTCGTCGGCCTTGGCCTTGGCGAGGAGCTGGTCGAGCGTGGTCGCGGCACCGGCGGCGGCGCGCTTGTCCTTGGCGGCCTGCTGGCGGTACTCGGCGATCTCACGCGCCTGCGCCTCGGTCGCGACGACGTTGAGGACATCACCCGCCTCGGGCGTGCCGTTGAGGCCCAGAACCTCGACGGGAACCGAGGGACCGGCCTCCTGCACGCGCTCGCCCTTGTCGTTCATCAGCGCGCGGACCTTGCCCCACTGCTCGCCCACGACGAAGATGTCGCCCTGGCGGAGCGTGCCCTTCTGCACGAGGACGGTCGCGACGGGGCCGCGGCCCACGTCGAGCTGCGCCTCGATCACGGCGCCTTCGGCGGGACGGTTCGGGTTGGCCTTCAGCTCGAGGATCTCGGCCTGGAGCGCGATGGCCTCGAGCAGTTCGGGCAGGCCCTTGCCGGTCACGGCCGAGACCTCGACGTCCTGCACGTCGCCCGACATCTTCTCGACCACGACCTCGTGCTGGAGCAGGTCGGTGCGCACCTTGTCGGGGTTGGCCGAGGGCTTGTCGATCTTGTTGATCGCCACGATCATCGGGACGCGGGCGGCCTTGGCGTGGTTGATGGCCTCGACCGTCTGCGGCATGACCGCGTCGTCCGCGGCCACGACCAGCACGACGATGTCCGTCACCTGCGCGCCGCGGGCGCGCATCGAGGTGAAGGCCGCGTGGCCCGGCGTGTCGAGGAAGCTCAGGACCGCGCCCGAGTCCGTCGTCACCTGGTAGGCTCCGATGTGCTGGGTGATGCCGCCCGCCTCGCCCGCGACCACGTTGGCCTGGCGGATACGGTCGAGCAGCGACGTCTTGCCGTGGTCGACGTGGCCCATGATCGTGATGACCGGCGGACGCGGGAGGAGGTCCTCCTCCTTGTCCTCGGTGCTGACGATCACGTCCTCGACGTCGGCGGCCGAAACCCGCTGCACGCGGTGGCCGAATTCCTCGATGATCAGCTCCGCCGTGTCGGCGTCGATCGTCTGGTTCTGCGTGACCATCATGCCGTTCTGCATGAGCGCCTTGACCACGTCGGCGACGCGCTCGGCCATGCGGTTGGCAAGCTCGGAGACCACGATCGTCTCGGGCAACTGCACGTCGCGCACGATCTTCTCGCGGTCCTGATGGCCCATCGCCTTCTGGCGCGCGCGCTCCTGCTTGCGCTTCATCGCGGCGAGGCTGCGCTGCCGGCCGCCTTCGCCGCCGGTGAGCGCCTGGTTCACGGTCAGCTTGCCCGAGCGGCGCTCG
>NZ_JBQLZP010000423.1:0-3661 GCF_052168335.1 Roseicyclus sp.
CGCCGCCGGTAGCCGTCGCGGAAGTCGATCTTGGCGCAGAAGGCGCATTCGTAGGGGCAGCCGCGCGAAGCCTCGACCTCGGCGCCGAAGCCCTCGTGCCGCCCCTCCTCGAACCGGTGGTGGTGATGCGCGTGACGGCGCACCCATCGCTCCGGCCAGCGGAGCGGCGGGTGGTCGATGAAGCGGCTGATCGCCTGGGGCCCCGTCTCGATGAGCCTCCCCTCCGCGAGGTGCGCCGTTCCGGGCACCGTGAAAGGCTCCTCCGCCGAGGCGAGTGCGGCCACCACCTCCTCGCACTCGCCGCGAACGACGAGGTCGCAGCCGAGCTTGCGCAGCGTCGGCAGCGGCGTGGCCGAGCCGTGGGGGCCGACCGCCACAGTCAGCCCGCCCGAGGCCCCGAGCGCGCGCAGGAACTCCGCCGGAACGCGAAGTTCGGGCGGGGCGCAGCGCCAGAAGAGGTAGGTGGGCGCCGTCGTCACCACGGTCATGTCGGGCGCGAAGGCGGCGACCCGCGCGGCCATCTCGTCGTTGGAGAGGCCCTCGATCTGGCCGTCGAGCATCAGGACCTCGTGGCCGTCCCGCGCGAGAAACGCGGCGGCATAGCCGAGCTCGAGCGGCAGGTGCGCCTCGCGGCAACCGAAGTAGATGCTTCCCTCGTAGCTCCAGCACGGATTGACGAGCGCGACCTTCATGCGAGCTCCTTTCTCTGGTGGGTGTCCCGCGCGGTTCCGATGCGGTGGCGGGCGAGCCAGTCGTGGAGATCGGCGAGCCCCTCCCGCCAGCCGGTGCCCGCGCGCCAGCCCGTGGCGGTTTCGAAGGCCCGCGTGTCGGCCACGAAATACCGTTGATCGCCCGGCCGCATCGCGGCGCGGCGGACCTCCGGCGCGGTGCCGGTCAGCCCGCCGATGGCATCGAGAACCGCGTCGAGGCTTACCGCGTTCGGAGGCCCGCCGCCGAGGTTGAAGGCCCGCCCCGAGAGCGCGGCGATGTTCTCCAACGCCGCCCGGTAGGCGCCGACCGCGTCCGAGACGTGGAGAATGTCGCGCACCTGCGCGCCATCGCCGAAGAGCGTGATCCCCTCCCCCCGGAGCGCGCGGAGGAGGAAATGCGCGACCCAGCCCTGATCCTCCGTCCCGAACTGGTGGGGGCCGTAGACGCAGCTCATCCGCAGGACCGTGGCGGGCAGCCCGTAGGAATGCGCGTGGTCGAGCACGTACTGGTCCGCCGCGCCCTTGGAGCAGCCATAGGGCGTGTGGAAGGCGAGCGGGCGGTCCTCGGCGATGCCGCGCGCGCGGAGCGCGGGGTCGGCGGGCAGCCAACCCTGCGGCGTCCGGTCCAGCGCGATGTCCGCCAGATCGCCGTAGACCTTGTTCGTCGAGGCGAAGACGACCGGGATCTCGCGCCCCGTCGCGCGCAGCGCCTCCAGCACGTTCAGCGTGCCGCGCGCGTTGGTGTCGAGATCGTCGCCGGGGTGGCGGAGGCTCGTCGTCACCGCGGTCTGCGCCGCGAGGTGGACCACGGCGCGCGCCTCGGCGAGGCTGGCCGCGAGCGCGCGGGGCTGGCGGATGTCCACGCAATCCATGCGGAGGCGCGCGCCGTGCCGCCGCTTGAGCCAGTCGAGGTTCCGGTCGACGCCGGGCCGGGCGAGGCTGTCGAGGAGGAGCACGTCCTCCCCGTCCCCGAGCAGGCTGTCGGCGAGGTTCGTGCCGACGAAGCCGCAACCGCCGGTGATCGCGACGGGACGGCGGCCGACCGGGCGCACCGCGGGCGCGGCGAGGTCGGCGACCTGCCGCAGGCGTGCGACCCCGCCCTCGGCCAGAAGCCGCGCGAGGAGCTTCGGGCGGTTCTCGGCGTCCACCGCGCCCATGTGGTAGTGCCGCGCGTCGAACCAGTGCCCCTCCTGCACGGGCACGTGGGCGCAGACGTCGCGCCAGGCATACCAGTAGAGCCGGTCGGCCGGTGCGTCGCAGGCCTCGAGGAAGCGGCGCACCTGCCCGATCTGGTCGTCGGCCCAGGTCGAGTAACCTGCCTCCGTGATCCAGAGCGCGGTTCCCGGCGCATGGCGATCCAGGATCGCGCGGGCCTCGGCCAGATGCGCGCGCCAGCCCTGCCAGCTTCCGGCCTCGCTGTCCCAGGTGCCGGGAAAACCGTGGATGCCGACCGCGTGGACGAGATCGAGGATGCCGCGCGCGCCCATCAGGTCGAGGAAGGCCGGGTCGAAGGGGTTCGGCCCGCCGAGGACCGGGCGGAACCCGCGCGCGCGCACCCAGTGCGCCGCGTCGCCCACCATCTCGGCGAAGAGCGCGTGGTCGGGGTCGGCGCGCCAGTCCCAGTCGAGGAGGTTGTTGGGCTCGTTCCAGAGCTCGACCGCCTCGAAGTGCTCCCCGTGCCGCGTCAGCATCGCGTCGACGAAATCGGCGTAGTCCCGCAGCCGCCGGGGCGCGCCCGAGGCGGCGCCCGTCCGCGACAGCGAGGGCGGCGTGTAGTGGATGCAGGGCAGGACGTCGAAGCGCGCGCCGAGGCGCGGGAGCAGCCAGTCGTACCACTCGGGCGCCCCCTCGACGTGATACTCGGCCCAGGAAAGCTGCGTCCGCAGGCGACGGATGCCCGCTTCGGCCATGCCCTCGATCGCTGCCTCGGCATGGGCGCGGTCGCCCATCCGGAACCACTCGACGAAGCCCGGCGGCGCGTCCCGTCCTGCCCCCGTGTCCTTCATCGCACGAGACCCCGCTCCTCGAGCGCGCGGCGCATCTCCGCGCCCCGGTCGGCGCCGGTCTCGCCGCCGATCCAGTCGACGAGCTCGGCGAGGCCGTGCTCGAGCCGCCGCTCGGGCCGGAAGCCGAGGAGGTCGCGCGCCTTCGAGATGTCGGCGAAGCAGTGGCGGATATCGCCCGAGCGCGCGCGGCCGAGGATCTCGGGCGACAGGTCCGGCCGGCCCATCGCTTCGGCCAGCATCCCGGCGACCGGGGCGATGGCATAGGCCCGGCCGCTGCCGATGTTGATGACGTGGCCCGCCGCCTGCCCCTGCTCCATCGCCAGGCGGAAGGCGCGGGCGACATCGGCGACGTGGACGAAGTCGCGCTTCTGCTGCCCGTCCTCGAAGACGGTCGGCCTTGCGCCCGCCGCGAGGCGCGCGCCGAAATTGGCCAGGACACCCGTGTAGGGGTTGGACAGCGCCTGCCCCGGCCCGAATACGTTGAAGAGCCTGAGCGCCACCGTCTCGACGGGATAGGTCTGCCCGAAGATCAGGACCGCGCGCTCCTGCGCGAACTTCGTCAGCGCGTAGATCGAGGCGAGGTCCACGGGCTTGGTCTCGTCCGTGGGCATGGGCGAGAGCGGGTCGCCCCCGGCATCCACCGGCTCCCAGGCGCCGGGGCCGAGGCGGTCGGGCCTGCGTCGCGCGTCGATCACCGGGGTTCCGTCCGTGGCGCGATACAGCCCCTCGCCGTAGACGCTCATGGAGGAGGCGAGGACGAGACGGCGGACCGGATGCTCGAGGAGCGCCTCGAGCAGCACCGCCGTCCCGAGGTCGTTCGCGCCGACGTAGCGGGCGATCTCGTACATGGACTGACCGACGCCCACCTCGGCCGCGAGGTGGAAGACGCCATCGACGCCATCGAGCGCGCGGGCAAGCACGACCGCGTCCCGCACGTCGCCCTCG
>NZ_JBQLZP010000424.1:0-3916 GCF_052168335.1 Roseicyclus sp.
GCCGGAGGCCCGCCGCCGCCAGCGCCCGCACCGTCGCCTCGCCGAGGCCCGAGGCCCCGCCCGAGACCACCGCCGCCTGTCCCCCGAAGATGCCCATCTCGCGTCTCCCTCTTGTGCCGTTCCGGGATAGCCTCCGCGCGCGGCGCGGTCCACCGCCCTCAGACGCCGGGGCGGGCGTAGGCCACCATCGTCAGGAGGTCGTATTCGCCGACCGTCGCACCCTCGGCGTCCACGATCTCGACGTTCCAGCGCACCTCGCCGTAGCTGTCGGTACGCCGCGTCTTGCGCTTCACCGTCAGCCGGGCGCGGATGCGCGCGCCGGGGCTCACGGGCTTCATGAAGCGCAGGTTCTCGAGCCCCGTGTTGGCGAGGACCGGCCCCTCCGACGGCTCGACGAAGAGGCCCGCCGCGAAGGAGAGGAGCAGGTAGCCATGCGCCACGCGGCCCGGGAAGAACGGGTTCCGCGCCGCCGCCGCCTCGTCCATGTGTGCGTAGAAACGGTCGCCGGTGAACTCGGCGAAATGCTCGATGTCCGCCAGCGTCACCTCGCGTTCGGCCGTCGTCAGGGTGTCGCCGACGGCGAGGTCCCCGAAGGTCCGCGTGAAGGGATGCGCGGGCGCCTCGGGCCGGGCCGCGCCCTTCGTCCATTGCCCGGTGATCGCCGTGATCATGTCCGGGCTGCCCTGCACGGCGGTGCGCTGCATGTAGTGCATCACGCCGCGGATGCCGCCGAGCTCCTCCCCGCCGCCCGCGCGCCCCGGCCCGCCATGGACCATGTGCGGCAGCGGCGAGCCGTGTCCCGTGCTCTCGGCCATGGAGGTGGCGTTGTTGATGTAGATCCGCCCGTGGAAGGCCCCGGCGCCGAGCGCGACCTGCCGCGCCACCAGGGGATCGCGGGTGACGAGCGAGACCACGAGGCTGCCGCCGCCGCGATTTGCCAGCGTCGCCGCGTGATCGAGGTCGCGGTAGCCCATGACCGTCGCGACGGGGCCGAAGGCCTCGGTGTCGTGGACCCGGTGCGCGCCGTCGGGATCGGCGCAGCGGAACAGGATCGGCGGCAGGAAGGCGCCCTTCTGCACGTCGGCGCCATGCACCTCGAAGTCGGAGGGGTCGCCGAAGACCCGCTCCGCCTCCGAGCCGATACGGGCGACGGCGTGCAGCACGTCGCGCCGCTGTTCCTGCGAGACGAGGGCGCCCATGGCCGTATCCTCGCGGTCTGGCGCGCCGATCCGCGTCTCGAAGAGGCGCATGGCCACGGCGTCGATGACGGCGTCGACGCGGGCCTCGGGCACGATCACGCGCCGGATCGCGGTGCATTTCTGCCCGGCCTTCGCGGTCATCTCGCGGTGGATCTCGCGCACGAAGAGGTCGAACTCGGCCGATCCGGGCGCCGCGTCGGGGCCGAGGATCGTGGCGTTGAGGCTGTCCTGTTCGGCGACGAAGCGGACCGAGTGCTCGAACAGCGCGGGCGTCGCGCGGAGCTTCGCCGCCGTCGCGGCCGAGCCGGTGAAGCTGACCACGTCCTGCCCGTCGAGCCGGTCCAGCAGGTCGCCCGCGCCGCCCGAGACGAGCTGCACCGCGCCCTCGGGCAGGATGCCGCTCTCCACGATCAGGCGCATCGCGGCCTCGGCCACGTAGCCGGTGGCGGTCGCGGGCTTCACGATGGCGGGCATTCCGGCGAGGAGCGTCGGCGCGAGTTTCTCGAGCATCCCCCAGACGGGGAAGTTGAAGGCGTTGATGTGGACCGCGACGCCCCGCAAAGGCGTGCAGATGTGCTGGCCCACGAAGGTGCCCTGCCGCGACAGCATCTCGGTCGCGCCGTCCACGCAGACGTCGCCGTCCGGCAGTTCCCGCCGCCCCTTGGACGCGAAGACGAAGAGCGTGCCGATCCCCCCGTCGATGTCGATCCGGCTGTCCGACAGCGTCGCGCCGGTATGGTAGGACAGGCGATAGAGCGCCTCGCGGTGGCCCTGGAGGTGCTGGGCCAGCGCCTTCAGCATCCCCGCCCGGTCGTGGAACCCCATCGCCCGGAGCGCGGGGCCGCCACGCCGCAACGCGTGCGCCCGCATCGCCCCGAAGTCGAGCCCGTCATGGCCCGCCAGCGCGCAGACCTCGCCGGTGGCGGCGTCCGCGATCTCGCGGGCCGAGGCGCCCGGCGGCACCCAGTGGCCGGCGGCGAAGCTGTGGACCCGGTGCAGTGTCATGCGCGCCCCCGTCACTGGTCGTAGTCGACGGCCACGCGGGCGGTCAACGGGAAGGACTGGCACGAGAGGCGGTAGCCCTGCGCCACCTCGTAATCCTCGAGCGCGTGGTTGGCCGCCATCTCGACCTCGCCCTCCGTCACCTTGCAGCGGCAGGTGGAGCAGACGCCCGCCCGGCAGGCGAAGGGCACGTCGATGTCGGCGGCGAGCGCGGCCTCGAGCACGGTCATGCCGGCCGGCACCTCGATCGTGCGCGTCGCCCCGTCGAGCGTCACGCTGAGGCGCGTCTCCCCCTCGCGCGCGGCGGCCGCCTGCGAGGGCACGGGCCGCGCGAGGCGCCCCGATTGCGCGGCCGAGGTGAAGCGCTCGATCCGGATGCGGGAGGGCTCGACCCCCGCCGTCGCCAGCGCCGCCGAGACGGACTGCATCATCGGCTCGGGCCCGCAGACGAGGGCGAGGTCGATCCCTGCGACATCCACCCACCGCGCGAAGAGCTCGGCGCACTTCTCCTCCGTCAGCCGCCCGGTGAAGAGCTCGATCTCCTGCGCGTCGTGCTCGAGCACGTGGATCACCCTCAACCGCCCCATGTGGAGGTTCTTCAGGTCCTCGATCTCCTCGCGGAACATGATCGAGCCGAGGCCCCGGTTGGCGTAGATCAGCGTCACGCGGGACTTCGGCTCGCGCGCCAGCACCGTGCGCAGGATCGACAGGATCGGCGTGATCCCCGAGCCGCCCGCAAAGGCGAGGTAGCGGTGCGCGGCCCCCGGATCGGTCGCAACGATGAACTGGCCCATCGGCGGCATCGCCGCGAGCCTGTCGCCCACGCGCAGGCCCTCGTTGGCGAAGGTCGAGAAGGCGCCGCCCTCCACCCGCTTGATCCCCACCTGCAGGAGGCCGTCGTCGGCCCCCGCGCAGATCGAGTAGGTGCGCCGGATCTCCTGCCCATCGAAGTCGCGGCGGAAGGTCAGATACTGGCCGGGCCGGAAGGCGAAATCCGCGCCCTCGGGCGGGCGCAGCGTGACCACCACCGCGTCGCGGATCGTCTTGTCGATGGCGGTCACGGTCAGGTCGTGGAAACGCGGCACGGGGTCCGTCCTCAGATGCACTTGAAGTAGTCGAAGGGCTCGAGGCAGGCGCGGCAGCGCCATTGCGCCTTGCAGGGCGTCGAGCCGAACTGGCTGATCCGCTCGAGATCAGCCGCCCCGCAACGCGGGCAGCGCGCGGGGCCGCCCGCGGGCCGGGGCGGCGCGATCCCGTAGGCCTCGAGCTGCGCGCGCCCCTTCTCGCTCAGCCAGTCGGTCGTCCAGGGCGGCGCGATCCGCGTCTCGAGCCGCAGCTCCGCGATGCCCCGGTCGCGCAGCGCCGCCTCGATCTCCATCGCGATGAGCGCGGTCGCGGGGCAGCCCGAATAGGTCGGCGTGATCGCGACGACGAGGGTGTCGCCGTCCCACCGGACGTCCCGCACCACGCCGAGGTCCACGACCGAGATCACCGGGATCTCCGGGTCCGGCACCGCGTCGAGCCAGGTCAGCACCTCCTCCGCCCCGGGCCGCAGCGCTACCATGTGGCCCCCGGATAGGCGCGCTGGAGCCATTGCATCTGCGTCAGCAGGTGGCCGAGGTGCTCGCTGTGGCGGAAGCCGGACTTGCCGCCGGAATGGACGAAACCGCCCTCGGGAAGGCTCAGCGTCGCCTCCGTCAGGACGGCCTCGACCC
>NZ_JBQLZP010000425.1:0-8039 GCF_052168335.1 Roseicyclus sp.
AGTGCGACACAGCTCCGAGTTGCGCCACACGCCGAAGGCGAGTATGATTGATAATTGCGCACGTTAAGAGTTCACCGGACGACCGCGTCGACGGAAGACTTCCACTTGGGGTTGATCCCGCTTCGCGCCGTCCTAGTTCCACTGCTGTCGCATGGGTTGAGCGCCACTCGCCGAAGGCAACGCGAGGTCGCGCGACGGCACAGGTCGACCTGATAACGTTGGCTATGTTCGAGGAGGGCCTTTTGAAACACCCCGTGGACGTTCACGTCGGCAAGCGCGTGCGGCACCGCCGCTGGATGGTCGGCATGACCCAGCAGCAACTGGCCGAGAAGGTCGGCATCAAGTTCCAGCAGATCCAGAAGTACGAGACCGGCATGAACCGCGTCAGCGCTTCCCGGCTCTGGGACATCTCCGAAGCGCTTTCGGTGCCGGTGAGCTACTTCTTCGAGGGCATGGAGCAATCGGCCGAGGCCGAGGCGAAACCCGAGACCGCGCTGCCCGGCGACATCCTCGCCGACAAGGAGGCGCTGGAGCTGATCCGCTCCTACTACGCCATCCCCGAGAACCAGCGCCGCCGCCTCTTCGAGCTGGCGCGCGTCCTGTCGGAGGCCGCCGCCTGAGGCCGGCCTCCGCTTGACCCCGGGCGGGGGTCATGCGACCTCGGCGGAAGCCGCTTCCAGACCGGCGGCGACCGCAGATCGAGGGTTCTCCGATGTCATCCGCTGCCCCGCCCGGGACCTGTCGCCTCCCCGATCGCGAGATCCCCGGCGTGCTGGCCACGGCACACGCGCTTGCCGAGGCCGCGCGGCGCGAGACGCTCGCCCATTTCCGCAGGACCGGCCTCGAGACCCTGGACAAGGGTGTCCGGACCAATGGCGGCGCGCGCTTCGATCCGGTGACCGAGGCCGACCGGGCGGCCGAGGCCGCGATGCGCGCAATCCTCGCCGACCGGCGGCCGCGCGACGCGGTGCTCGGCGAGGAGGAGGAGGACCGGAGCGGCGACAGCGGGCTGACCTGGGTTCTCGACCCGATCGACGGGACGCGCGGCTTCATCGCGGGCACGCCGACCTGGGGCGTCCTCATCGCGCTCTGCGATGCGGAGGGGCCGCTCTACGGGATCATCGACCAACCATACATCGGTGAACGGTTCGAGGGCGGGCTCGGACGCGCGCGGCTGACCGGGCCGCGGGGCGCGCGCGCCCTCGCCACCGTTCCGGCCCCGCGGCTGTCGGAGGCGACGCTCTTCACCACCTTCCCGGAGGTCGGCACGGCCGCGGAGCGCGCGGGCTTCGAGGCGGTGCGCGACGCGGTGAAGCTGACGCGCTACGGCATGGACTGCTACGCCTACGCGCTCCTGGCGGCGGGGCATGTGGACCTCGTGATCGAGGCGGGGCTCCACCCCTACGACGTCTGCGCCCCCATCGCCGTCATCGAGGCCGCGGGCGGCGTCGTCACCGACTGGCGGGGCGGGCCGGCCCATGCCGGCGGGCGCGTCCTCGCCGCGGCGGGGCCGGAACTCCATGCCGAGGCGCTGGCGCTCCTCCGGGGCGTGGCGGGGTGAGCGCCGTCCTGATCCGGGGCGCCGCGCGGATCGTCACCATGGACGACGCCGGGACCGAGCTGTCCGATGCCGACATCCTGATCGAGGGCGGCCGGATCCGCGGGATCGGTCAAGGGCTTGCGCCAGAGGCGGAGGTGATCGACGCGACCGGATGCCTCGTGACGCCCGGCCTCGTGAACACGCATCACCACCTCTTCCAGACGCTGACGCGCGCGGTTCCCGGCGCGCAGGACGCGGCCCTTTTTGGCTGGCTGAAGACGCTCTACCCGATCTGGGCCCGCTTCACGCCCGAGCACATGCATGTCTCGGCGCTGTCCGGTCTCGCCGAGCTCGCGCTCTCGGGCTGCACGATGACGTCGGACCACCTCTATCTCTATCCGAACGGCGCGCGGCTCGACGACACGATCGCGGCGGCGGGCGAGATCGGGCTGCGCTTCCACGCCACGCGCGGGGCCATGTCGATCGGGCAGTCGAGGGGCGGTCTGCCGCCCGACAGCCTCGTCGAGGACGAGCGCGCGATCCTCGAGGACTGCATCCGCGTCATCGACGCCTTCCACGACCCCCGGCCGCAGGCGATGGTCCGCGTGGGCGTCGCGCCCTGTTCGCCCTTCTCGGTCAGCCGGGACCTGATGCGCGACGCGGCGCTGCTGGCGCGCGACAAGGGCGTCATGCTCCACACCCACCTCGCCGAGAACGACGAGGACGTGGCCTATTCGCTCGAGACGTTCGGCTGCCGGCCCGGGCAATACGCCGAGGATCTGGGCTGGACGGGGGCCGATGTCTGGCACGCCCACTGCGTGAAGCTCGACCCGCAGGAGATTGATCTCTTTGCCAGAACCCGCACGGGTGTCGCGCATTGCCCCTGCTCGAACTGCCGCCTCGCCTCCGGCATCGCACCAGTCGCCGCGATGCTGCGCGCGGGCGTGCCTCTCGGGCTCGGCGTCGACGGGTCGGCCTCGAACGACAGCGGCAACCTCGTGGCCGAGGCGCGGCAGGCGATGCTCCTCCAGCGGGTGGCGCAGGGGGCGGGCGCGTTCTCTGCGCGCGATGCGCTGCGCCTCGCCACGCGCGGCGGGGCCGAGGTGCTGGGCCGGGGCGGCGAACTGGGGCGGATCGCGCCGGGATACCGCGCGGACCTCGCCATCTGGGACATGCGCGGGGTCGAAGCGGCGGGCTCCTGGGACGCGGCGGCGCTTCTCCTCGCGGGGCCGAGCCGGGTGCGTGACCTCCTGGTGGAGGGGCGGCGCGTGGTGGACGACGGCAGGCTCGTCACGACCGACCTCGACGCCGTCCTGACGCGTCAGCGGAGGCTCGCCGAAGCGCTTGCGGCTGGGGAATGATGTCGAAAAGCCGATCACTCCACGTCTGTTATACTCGAAATCAGCGACATCTTTATCCTTTTACCGTATTCTCCCAGAATTATCCACAGCCTCGCCTGCACCGACCGATCGCCCGATCCGCCCGCCCAAGAAGGCGACCCTTGCCGTCGCGGCCCGGCTCGCGCATCCTGTGCGTGAGGCAGACACCCGGGCAAGGAGCATCGAAATGCGCCGCTTCCTGATCCTTTCTCTCGCCGCCGCAGCGCTCGCGGCCTGCACGCCCGCGCCGGGGACCGAGCGCGTCTCGGCCGGAGAAACGGTCGACATCGCGTCGGCCGGGGCGCAGCTGTCCTTCCAGCGCGCGCAGAACGGCATCGTCCGGCCGCTCGGCTACAGTCCCGCGCTCCAGGCGGCGGCCCAGGCGCATGCCGAATACCTCAGCCGCACCGGCAACTTCAGCCATGCCGGCCCCGGCGGCTCGACGCCGCGCACGCGGGCCGAGCGCGCGGGCTACCGCTCCTGCCTCACGGCCGAGAACATCGCCCGCGGCCAGCCCGACATCCGCAGCGTGATCGCCACCTGGATGGGCAGCCCCGGCCATCGCGAGAACATCCTGAACGCACAGGTCACGCAATACGGGTTCGCGCAGGCCGGGTCGGTCTGGGTGCTGGTCCTCGCGCGGCCCTGCTGACCGGAACCCTGTCGCCGCGGCTGCGTTCGTCACCCGAACCGAAAGGGAAAGGACGACGCAATGGATACGTGGATCTTTCTGGCCGCGCTCTTCCTGATCACCATGATCGCATGGCTCGCCTGGGCGACGGTGAGCAAGCGGCGGACGGAACGGAAGCTGCACGACCCCGACGCGCCGAAGTCGAGCCTCGCCAAGGACGGGCCGGGGCCGAACCCGGCGACGGCACCGCGGCGCGAGGGCGTGACCCCGCAGGGCCGGCGGAGCTGAGGACATTCGGCAACGAAAAGGGGGCGGCGCCCGGCGCCGCCCCTTGTCCGATGGAAATTCGTGTCAGTTCTTGGACTTGTCGACCATGCGGCCGGCCGTGATCCAGGGCATCATGCCGCGCAGCGTCTCGCCGACCTTCTCGATCTGGTGGGCGTCGTTGTTGCGGCGGATGGCCTTGAACGAGGGCTGGCCGACGGCGCATTCCGCCATCCAGTCGCGCACGAAGCGGCCCTGCTGGATGTCGTCGAGCACCGCCTTCATCCGCGCCTTGGTCTCGTCGTAGGGCAGGATGCGCGGCCCCGAGACGTACTCGCCATACTCGGCCGTGTTCGAGATCGAGTAGTTCATGTTGGCGATGCCGCCCTCGTAGATCAGGTCCACGATCAGCTTCACCTCGTGAAGGCACTCGAAATAGGCCATCTCGGGGGCGTAGCCGGCCTCGACCAGCGTCTCGAAGCCCATGCGGATCAGTTCGACCAGGCCGCCGCAGAGCACCGCCTGCTCGCCGAAGAGGTCGGTCTCGCACTCTTCCTTGAAGTTGGTCTCGATGATGCCCGAGCGCCCGCCGCCGATGGCCGAGCAATAGCTGAGCCCGATCTCGAGCGCGCGGCCGGTCGCGTCGTTGTGGACCGCCACGAGGCAGGGCACGCCGCCGCCCTTGACGTATTCGCCGCGCACCGTGTGGCCGGGGCCCTTCGGCGCCATCATGATGACGTCGACGCCGGGCTTGGGCTCGATCAGGCCGAAATGGACGTTGAGGCCGTGGGCGAAGGCGATGGCCGATCCCTCGCGCAGGTTGTCGTGGACGTACTTGCGGTAGGTGTCGGCCTGCAGCTCGTCGGGCATGGTGAACATGATGAGGTCGCACCAGGCCGCCGCTTCCGCGATGCCCATGACCTGCAGGCCCTCGCCCTCGGCCTTCTTCGCGCTGGGCGAGCCGGGCCGCAGCGCCACGACGACGTTCTTCGCGCCCGAATCGCGCAGGTTCAGCGCATGGGCATGGCCCTGGGAGCCGTAGCCCAGGATCGCCACCTTCTTGTCCTTGATCAGGTTCACGTCGCAGTCGCGATCGTAGTAGACACGCATCTTCCGTCTCCTCGTGCGGGGGTCCTTCGACGCGCGACCATGGCGGAAATCGCCGGTGGATACCGCAATCGAATTGCAGGAATCTGGCCCATAAGCTAGAAAATCATGCATCACTCCGGCAAATCTGCGCCTTCCCATGCTCGACGACCGCGATCGCCGCATCCTCCGCCACCTCCAGGCGGACCCCGCGCAGCCCATGGCGGCGCTGGCCGAGGCGGTGCGGCTGCCGCTCGCCACCTGCTACGCCCGGCTCGAGCGATTGCAGGCGCAGGGTGTGCTCCGCGGCCAGCGGATGGAGATCGACTGGGCGGCCCTCGGCTACGTGGTCACGGTCTCGCTCCGGATCACGCTCGACAAGACGAACCCGCGCGCCTTCGACGAGTTCATCGCCGCCGCCCGCGAGATCCCGGAGGTCACGGAGATCCAGACCTTCCTCGGGCGGGTGGACACGCGCCTCGCCGTCATCGCCCGCTCCATGGCGCATTACCAGGAGGTCTACCGCGACCGCATCCTGACCTTGCCGCACATCGCCGACATAGAGGCGCTGATGCACGTCGCCGCGATCAAGAACCAGCAGACGCTGCCGCTGTGAGGGCCCCGTGAGCATCGACCTCGACCGGACGGACCGCGCGATCCTCGCCGCGCTCGCCGAGGACGCGACGCTGAAGGCGAGCGAACTCGGCCGCCGCGTGGGCCTCAGCCAGTCGGCGGCCTGGCGTCGGGTGCGGCGGCTGACGGAGGCGGGGGTGCTGGGCGCGCGCCGCCTCGACCTCGACCTCGAGGCGCTGGGCTTCGGCGTCACCGTCTTTCTCGGTGTGAAGCTCGGGCTCAAGGGCCGCGTCAGTCTCGAGGATTTCGAGCGCGCGGTCGCGGCGATTCCCGAGGTGCAGACGGTCGAGCATGTCCTCGGCCTCTACGACTACCGCCTGCGCGTCGTGGCGCGCGACCTGCCCGATTTCGAACGCATCCTGAGGCGCCGGATCATGACCCTGCCGGGCGTCGGCGGTGTCGAGGCGAACGTACTTTTGTCCGAAGAAAGGCGGCCCGGCCCCATCGGGTAAGCAATTCCGCCATACCCCTGCCCAACTGGTCTGGTGAATCTCCGGGCCATGACGCACGAGCACGACCACCCCCTCCGCAGGACCACGCGAGTCGGTTTCTCCGACCCGTTCCACCGCCTCGTCGAGGACGCCTACCGCCACCTCGAACGGCCCGCGCCGCGCCATGTGCCCGGCTGCGGCTGCGCGCTGTGCGCCGACCGGGCGCGGGCGCGGATGCTGGCGGGGCGCGCGGCGCGCGACTGGACGCACGACGACGTGTCGGCCTGGCTCGAACGGGCGGCGGGCGTCGCGCGGGATGGCGCGGGCCGGGGCGGCGCCGCCGTCGTATCGCGCACCGACCGGGCCGTCTTCCGCTTCCTCCTGCCGCGCGTGATCGAGATCCTGGCCTCGGGCGCAGCCGCCTCGCAGGACGGCACCCTTGCCCGCGCCTTCGCGCTCTTCGCGCCGCTCGGGCCGGACGGATGGTCCGCGCGCGACTGGGCGCTCCTGGAACGTTTCGCGGGCCTTCTCGTCGACCGCGCCGTGCATGACCCGGACTGGCCGCATGACGTGATCGCGACGCTGCATCTGCTGTCCGCGGGGGGCTGGCCGCTCGGCGCGCTCCTGCGGCAGGCGCTGTCCGATCCCGACCTTCCGGCGGCGCTCGCGCGCCTCTGGGGCCGGACCGGGCGGACGGACGCGCTCTTCCCCGGAACCTGGCCCGTGGGCGCGGTCAAGGCGCTCTGCGATGCCTTCGTGACGCCGCTCATGGCCGAGCGGCTGATGAACTACGCGATGGCGGAGGGCACCTCGGGCGAGGAGACCGACCGCGCCATGCGCACCGCCGACCTGATCCTCCGCGCGATCTGAATCAGCCCCGCGCGCCGAGCCCCGTCTGCATCAGCACCCGCCGCACGGGCGCCACGCGGTAGATCGCGTCGAGCGCGCGCATCCGCATGTCCCGAAGCCCCTGCGCCTCGACCATCGAGGCGCGGTTGAGCGCGTCGATGCCCGTGACGCGGGCCAGCACCTCGGCATGGCGGGCGCGGGCGTAGCGCTGGAGGAGCGGGCGCGCGCCCGGATCGTCGCGATGCGCGACCGCAAGGTCGAGGAGCGTGTGGAGATCCGCGAGGCTCATGTTCAGCCCCTGCGCGCCGATGGGCGGCACGACATGCGCGGCCTCGGCGATGAGCGCGGTGCGCTCGGCCTCCATCCGGTCGGCGACCTGGCTGATGATCGGCCACACCGTGCGCTGCGACACCAGCCGGAGCGGCCCGAAAAGGTGGGCCGAGCGCGCCGTCATCTCCGCCTCGAAGTCGGGAATGGCGAGCGACATCAGCCGCTTGATCTCGGGCCCCCGCTCCATCCACACGATGGCGGAGGAGGGGCGGGCGACGCCGTCCTCGCCGGTCCAGTCCGGCAGCGGCACCAGCGTGAAGGGCCCGCCCGAGCGGTGGATCTCGGTCGAGACGTTGTCGTGCGGGATCGGGTGGGTGACGGCGAAGGCCAGCGCCTTCTGCCCGTAGCGGAGCGTCCTGACCCCGATGCCCGCCGCCTCCCGCACCGGCGAGTGCCGCCCGTCCGCGCCCACGATCAGCTTCGCACGCAGGCGCGTGCCGTCCGAGAGCGTCACGCGCGCCTCCTCGGCCCGGGTCAGGACGTGCGCGGTGCCGGTGCCGGGGCGGAACTCGGCCAGCGGCAGGGTGGCGAGGTGCGCCACCATCTCGCGCCGGAGAAGCCAGTTCGGAAGGTTCCAGCCGAAGGGCTTGTCCGAGATGTCGGCCGCGTCGAAATCGTGCGCGACGCGCGGCTCGGGCGCCGGGCCGCCCGCGTCCACGATGCGCATGACCTGGAGCGGCATCGCATGCGGCGCGAGCCGGTCCCAGAGGCCGATGCGTTCGAGGAAGGCCTGCGAGGGCTGGAGGAACGCGGTGGTGCGCAGGTCCGCCCCCTTGGCCTCGCGGTCCATCACCGGCGGGGCGGGATCGGCGCAGAGCGTGCGGAAGCCCGCGTCGGCGAAGGCGATGGCGGCCGTCAGCCCGGGGGCGCCGCCGCCGGAGACGAAGATGGCGGGG
>NZ_JBQLZP010000426.1:0-5412 GCF_052168335.1 Roseicyclus sp.
CCTCGCCACGCTCTGCGTCGCCTCGGGCATGGGCGCGGCCACGATCATCGAGCGGGTCTGAGCGGCATGAGCGGACTTCCCTCGCCCGATGACGCGCCGCGACCGCGTGTGCCCTTGACAAGCAAGGTCGCCGGCAACAGCGTGCCGCCGGTTCGTGCGCTCTGCGCCTTAGTAGACGGCAAGGAGATGACGACGGCTCACGCGATATACCAGGCCAATCTCGACGCGGTCTCGCAGGCGATCATGACGGGCGACCTGCCGCTCCTGCGCCAGCACATCGCCATTCCGATCCTGCTCTCCGGCCCGACCTCGGAAATCGTGGTCTCCAGCGTCGAGGAACTGGAGATCGTGGTCAGCGACTATCGCGAGGAGCTGATCGGCAAGGGCTTCACCGCCTACCGCAGGACCTGCATCGAGGCACAGGTCCAGCCGGGGCAATCCGACATGATCGTGGGCCGCCACAGGACCGAGATCATGGCCGGCCGCAACCACCTCCTGCCGCCCTACGAGTGCAAGCTCGCCCTGATGCTCATCGACGGCGGATGGAAGGCGGTCTGGGAACAGGTCGAATGCCCGAGAAACGAGATCGAGTTCCTCTCGCGGGACATCTCCGATGCACAGAAACTGGCCCACGCCAAACTGAGCCTGCGGGCGCCCGGCGGGCCGCATACGCCGCCAAAGGAAAAATCATGACCGATTTCACCATGGACACGGGCGCCGACGGCGTCGCCGTCATCACCTGGGACGTCAAGGCCAAGTCGATGAACGTGCTGACGCGCGAGGCCTTCGAGACGGTCGACCGCCTGATCGACGCCGCACTCGCCGACGACGCCGTGAAGGGCATCGTCATCACCTCCGGAAAGGAGAGCTTCGCGGGCGGCATGGACCTCAACACGCTCGCCACGATCCGGGCGGAGGCGGGCGACGCGCCGGCGCAGGCGCTCTTCGAGTTCACGATGAACGGGCACCGCATCCTGCGCAAACTCGAGCGCGCGGGAATGGACCCCAGGACCAACAAGGGCGGCAAGCCGGTGGCCTGCGCCATTCCCGGCACCTGCGCCGGGATCGGCACGGAGATCGCGCTTGCCTGTCACCGCCGCATCATGGCCGACAACCCGAAGGCCAGGATCGGCCTGCCCGAGATCCTCGTCGGCATCTTCCCCGGCGGCGGCGGCACCACGCGCTACAGCCGCATGGTCGGCGCGATGGCGGCGGCCCCCGTCCTCCTCGAGGGCAAGATGCTGGCGCCCAAGGCCGCGAAGGGCGCGGGGCTGATCGACGAGGTCGTGGCCCCCGACGAGCTGCTCGCGCGGGCGAAGGAATGGGTCCTCTCCGCCACCGACGCCGACATCGTGAAGCCCTGGGACCAGAAGGGCTGGAAGATGCCGGGCGGCGCGCCCTACCACCCCGCGGGCTTCATGACCTTCGTGGGCGCCAGCGCCATGATCAACGGCAAGACCAAGGGCGTCTACCCGGCGGCCAAGGCGCTGCTGTCGGCCGTCTACGAGGGCGCGCTGGTGGACTTCGACACCGCGCTGAAGATCGAGGCGCGCTGGTTCACGCATGTGCTGATGAACCCCTCCTCCTCGGCCATGATCCGGTCGCTCTTCCTCAACAAGGAGGCGCTGGAGAAGGGCGCGAACCGCCCCGCCGTCCCCGATCAGCGGGTGAAGAAGGTCGGCATCATGGGCGCGGGCATGATGGGCGCGGGCATCGCCTATGTCTCGGCCAATGCCGGGATCGAGGTCGTGCTGATCGACCAGGAGCAGGCGGCCGCCGACAAGGGCAAGGCCTATTCCGAGGGTCTGCTCGACAAGGGGATGAAGCGGGGCAAGGTGACGGCGGAGAAGAAGGACGAGGTTCTCGGCCGGATCACCGCCACCACCGACTACGCCGCGCTTGCGGGCTGCGACCTGATCGTGGAGGCCGTCTTCGAGGACCCGCGCATCAAGGCGGAAGTGACCAGGCGCGTGCTCGAGGTCGTGCCGGAAGACTGCATCTTCGCCACCAACACCTCGACCCTGCCGATCACCGAGCTGGCCAAGGCCTCCGACAGCCCCGGGCAGTTCATCGGCATCCACTTCTTCTCGCCGGTCGACAAGATGATGCTGGTCGAGATCATCCGGGGCGCGGAAACCGGGGACCGGGCCGTGGCCAAGGCGCTCGACTACGTGCGCCAGATCCGCAAGACGCCCATCGTGGTGAACGACGCGCGCTTCTTCTACGCCAACCGCTGCATCATCCCCTACATCAACGAGGGCATCCGCATGGTCCGCGAGGGCGTCGCGCCCGCGCTGATCGAGAACGCGGCGAAGCTCGTCGGAATGCCGCTCGGGCCGCTCCAACTGGTGGACGAGACCTCGATCGACCTCGGCGTGAAGATCGCCAGGGCGACGAAGGCCGCGATGGGCGACGCCTATCCCGACGACGCGGTGGACGAGGTCCTGTTCTGGATGGCGGACCAGGGCCGGATGGGCCGCAAGGCGAACGCGGGCTTCTACGCCTACGACGCCTCCGGCAAGCGCGAGGGTCTCTGGCACGGCCTCGGCGAGCGCTACCCGACGGCAGCGGAGCAGCCCGACCTGACCGAGGTGCAGCACCGCCTGCTCTTCGCGCAAGTGCTCGAGGCCGTGCGCGCGCTCGAGGATGGCGTTCTGACCGACATCCGCGAGGGCCACGTGGGCGCGATCCTCGGCTGGGGCTTCGCGCCCTGGTCGGGCGGGCCCTTCGCCTGGCTCGACATGCTGGGCGCGGCCTACGCGGCCGAGCGCTGCGACCAGCTCGCGGCGGCCTATGGTCCGCGCTTCGCCTGCCCCGCGCTCCTGCGCGAGATGGCGGACAAGGGCCAGAGCTTCTACCGCCGCTTCGGGCCGGAGGCGAAGGCGGCCTGACGCCGGTTGCATCGAATTGAGGAAGGGGCGTCCGACGGGCGCCCCTTCGTCGTTCGGGGCCGGGGGTGTCCCTTCGCCTGGGCCGCCGTTCCGGTTCCCGCCCAATTCGTGCCACGGAGGGCTGCTAGCGGGCGGAAAAGGCAAGAAGGACATGTCATGTCGTATTCGGTATCCGAACCGCGCCCGATCCTCGGATGGACGGGTTTCGTCACGGGCGCCTGCGCGCTTCTCCTGACGCTCGTGATCCTCTGGGCCGGTCCCTTCGCCCCGCAGCGGGATACGGGCGTCGTCCTCGGCGAGCTCGCCGCCGGGATCGCGCAGTCCGCGGCCCGCGCCGTCGCCGGTGCGCCGCAGCCCGAACCGGTCGCCGTCGCGCGGGACATCGACGACTACCTCGACATCGCCGTCGCCGTCCTCGCGGGGCTGTCCGTGGTCCTGGGCATCGCGGCGCTGATCCGGCACGAGCACAGGCAGGCGGCCGTCTCGGGCATCGCGCTCGGCGGGCTGGCCATCGGCGTTCAGCTCTTCGCCTTCGCGGTCATGCTGATCGCCGGTGCCGTGGTCATCGCGGGGCTGCTCTATTCCATGCGCGACGTCCTCGGCGGCATCCTAGGGAACTGAGGTCAGGGGCGTCCCTCGCCCTCCCTGAGCCAGACCTCGCCCTCGCGGCGGAAGCGCGAGGCGCCGCAGGGGCGGAAATCGCCCCCTTCCGACATCATCCGCGTGATCTCCACCTGCCCCGGCGCCACGGCGATGAGCGCGAAGTCGTTGGGCTGGCCGCGGAGCCGCGTCGAGAGGCCCGTGCCGACATGCACCTGCAACACCCGTGCGCCGACCTTTCGCGACAGGAACGCCTCCGCCTTCCAGCGGTGGAGATGCCCCGACAGGATCAGGTCGGCGCCCGCGGCGGCGAGGTGCTCGACGGCGGCCCGCGCGTTCTTCATCAGGCGTTTCTCCACATCCGGCCCGTGCTCGAAGGGATGGTGCGCCATGACGATCCGGACCGCGCCCTCCGGCGCCTCGCGGAAGGCGCCCGAGGCGCGCCAGAGCTGCCGCCGCCGCACGCGCCCGCGCTGCCAGGCGCGCGGATCGGCGGTGTTGAGCGCCTCGAGCACGACGGCGCCATTGCTCCAGCGCGGCGCGAGATCCTCCGAGATCGCCTCGCGGTAGCGGCCGAAGGGCGTCATCACCCGGTGCCAGAACTCGTCGAGCGGGATGTCGTGGTTTCCGGGCACCGCGATCCAGGGCAGGCGGAGCCCGTCGAGGAAGGCGCGCGCGGCGCGGAACTGGGCGGGCCGCGCGCGCTGCGTCAGGTCGCCCGAGACCGCCACGAGGTCCGGGCGGGCCTGCCGGATCGCGTCCCGGAGCGGCAGGAGGAGTTCGGCGTCCTCGCGCCCGAAATGGAGGTCGGAGACATGCGCGATCCGGGTCATGAGGCCCCCGGCGCGATGACGCGCAGCGGCGTATCGGACAGGCGCACGCGGAGCGGCGTGGCCATCGTCTCGCGTTCGCCGTCGCGGGCGACGAGGGTGCGGGGCACGCGCAGGTGCATCTCGATGTCCCGTCCCGTGCGGATGTCGAACTCCTCGCCCTTGCGCGCCCGGCCGCGCGCCAGCGCCCAGGCGCCCTGCACGAGGTCGGGGCCCCGCACCTTGCGCGCGGCGAAGAGCGCGAGGCCGCCCGCGCGCACCGCGTCGGCCCCGTCGAGGTTGTAGGCCTCGAGCTGGAAGGCCGAGGCGCCGACGAAGACCAGCGGCGTCGCCATCCTCTCCTCCTCGCCGTCGATGCGGAGCGTCAGGCGCATGGGCCGGTGGATGCCGGTCAGCGTCATCAGGACGGACCAGTAGGCCGCCACCCGCGACCGGCCCCAGCGGGCATAGACCTCCTCGCGGTTCTCGAGGATGGAGGGATAGAGCCCGATGCTCATGTTGTTGAGGAAGACGCGACCGTTGACGGTGCCCACGCGCACCTCGCGCAGGCTGCCCTCGCGGAGCGTCCGGGCGGCCTCGGCGGGGTCGAGCGGCAGGCCGAGGCCGCGGGCGAAGTAGTTGAACGTCCCGAACGGCAGGACGCCGAGCCGCGCCGCGCCGCCCGCCCGCAGGAGCGCGTCGGCCACGCCCGAGATCGTGCCGTCGCCGCCCGCCGCGACGAGCGTGCCGAACCCCTCGGCCAGCGCCGCCCGCGCGGCCGCGCCCGGCCCCTGCCCTTGCGAGATCGGCCGGATCTCGGCCTCGAGCCCCGCGTCGGCAAGCGCGTCGCGCACCTCGGTTCCGCGGTCGGCCGCGCCCTCCCCGCCCGCGTGCGGGTTCACGATGACGCAGATGTCGCGGGTCAAGTCGGAGGTCTCCGGAGGCGATGTCACGGGCGGTGAACGCGCTCCGGCCGCCGAACGTTCCCCGCGCGGGCTCGGCCAAAGGCCCGTCCCTGCCCGGCGAGCGGCCGGACGTCGGGGCCGCAGGCGGTTCCGGTCACGCGCGGAAGCCCATCTTTCGCCCCGAAGGTCTCAGTCCATGCGGCAGGC
>NZ_JBQLZP010000427.1:0-7815 GCF_052168335.1 Roseicyclus sp.
CGACGATGTCGCCTGCGCCCCAGACGAGCAGGATCGCCGCGCAGGCCGAGAGGGTGAGGAAGGTGAAGACGAGAATGGGCTCGCCCCGGTTCAGGAACCGCACGAGCGGCGTGTAGAGCGCGTGCGCCACGCAGCCCCAGAAGAAGATCGCCTCGCCCGTGCCGATCTCGAAGGCCAGGATGGCCGAGACGTCCGCCCGGAAGATGACCCAGATCGCCCCCGCCGCGCCGAGCGCGAGCGCGAAGGCGATGCGCGGGCTGACCGCCTGCCGCAGGAGAAGGAGGCCGAAGACCGCGCTCATCACCGGGGTCAGCGTGAAGACGGCGGAGGCCGAGACCGGCGGCGCCGTCTTCAGCCCCTCGAACATCGTCACGAAGTAGACCGCGAAGAGCCCGCCGAGGATCAGATAGCGCCAGGGCGCGCCCAGCGCGGCCCTCGGCACCCCGCCCCGTGCCGCCACGACGCCGTAGACGGCGGCGGCCGCGATCACGAAGCGCACCGCGTTCAGCGCCGAGGGCGAGATGTCGTTCGCGATCTGCCCGCCGAGCGAGAAGCTGCCCGCGATCAGGGCGGAGAAGGCGAGCATGGCGAGATGCCCGCGCGTGGCCTCCGTGCCGCCGGTCGCGCGCGAGATCACTGGTCCACGGGCCAGGACTTCACCTCGGACTTGAGGTGGCGCACGAAGCTCTGGACCTTGGCGGTGCGGTGCAGGTCCATGTGCGTGACCAGCCAGATCTTCGCCGACCATTCCTCGAGCGTCGGCAGCATGTCGACCAGGTCGGCGGTGCGATCCATGTCCCATGAGGCGACGAACCCGATCCCGATGCCCGCGACGACCGCCTCCTTCGCGGCCCGCATGTCGGAGGCGCGGAAGACCACGTTGCGGTCCGGCACCGTCTCCATCAGCCAGCGGTAGTGCGGCGCGCGCGGGGTATCCTCGTTCGGCCCGATGAAGCGGTGGCTGTCGAGCGTGTCGTCGTTGAGCGGCCCGTGCGCATCCACGTAGGCCTTGCTCGCCACGAGGCGCAGCGTCAGCGTGAAGAAGGGCTGCACCACGTTGTCGGGCTGGTCGGGCAGCTTGCCCGCACGGATCGCCACATGCGCTTCTCCGTACTCGAGGCGGAAGAGCCGCGCGTCCGAGATCAGCCGCACGCGGAGGTCGGGGTGGCGTTCCTGGAAGGCCGCGATCGTGGGCACGATGAGCGGCGACAGCTCGCCCAGCGAGGTCACGATCAGGTCGCCCGTCACCTCGTCGCCGCGTCCCTTGATGCGTCCGGCGAGCTGCGTGAACTGGTCGTCCGCGACGGAGGCGATCGACAGCAGGTCCTGCCCCGCCTCGGTCGCCGTGTAGCCGCGCGCGTGGCGCTGGAAGAGCTTCGCGCCCAGCCGCGCCTCGAGCGCGTCGATGTGGCGGATGACGGTCGCGTGGTGGACGCCGAGAACCTCCGCCGCGCCCGAGACCGTGCCGAGGCGGGCCACCTGGTAGGCCGTGCGGATCTCGTCCCAGTTGTCCATGCTCCCGCCTCTCCCTCCCGTGCGCCAGCTCACGGCAACAAGGTGAACCTCTCGCTTCCTGTGCGCTGACGCAAGGCCTGTCATGGATCGGCAGGACCGCGAAAGCCTTGAGGATCGCCGGGCCCACCCCTTCCCCGGCCCCTTCCCACTGGCTAAGGTCGCGGCCATGAAGGGCTTTGCGACCGTTTTCCTGGCGAGTCTCTGGTTTGCGATGCCGGCCTCGGCGCAGGTGATGACCTGCCGGCTCGACTTCGAGGTGGTCGTGACGCAGGGCGTGGGCGAGATCCTCAACGGCGACCGCCTCGCCGGAACCGCCGAGTTCCAGACCACCGGCCGGACCCTCCCGCAGGAGGGCGACGGCGCCGCCTGGTTCGCCACCGGCGAGATGCGTCTCGGGCCCGACATCGCGGGGACGATCTGGATGGTCGTCACCGCCGCGGGCGGGCCGACGGCGGACCTGATCGGCATCTACGCCGAGGACGTCGAGGGCCTCAGCTTCGCGGGCATCGACTTCGAGGGGCCCATGGCGCTGACGCTCTACGGCCGGGCGGGCACGCTCGACGGCCCCGTGCCGCCGATGCGCCAGGAGGCATGGGACCGCCTGGACCTCCGCCGCGCCTTCACGCTCGCCGCTCACGGTTACGACATGCTGACGGGCAGCGTGGCCGAGCTGCGCGTGGAGTGCGCCTGAGCGCCCGAATTGGTCCGCAATTCCGTGGTACGGGGAGCCCGAGACCCCGCACCGAGCCCGGACCATGACGATCCTCGAACGGACAGACACGCGCCTCGTCATCGAGTGGCGGCCCGCCGGGCACGCCTGGGGCTGGCTCGCCTTCACGCTGGCGATGACCGCGGGCCTCGTCGACAGGTGGCCCGAGCTTCGGACGGGCGACACCCTGATGGCCGTCGGCGCCGTCGCGCTCGTCGTCTTCATGTATGTCCAGGTCTACAAGTTCGCGCAGGTCACGCACCGCGTCCTCGACCGGGACACGGGCCGCGTCCGCATCCTCCGGCGGACGATCTTCGGGCGGCGCGAGACGGGCTTTCCGCTCAGCGAACTGACCGGCACGCGGATCACGGTCGTTCCGTCGAAGGCGCTGGTCGGCAACATCCTGTTCCTGCGCCGAGACCAGGGCGGACGGACGCGGTGGGTCGCCGTCACGACCACGCTCTTCCGCGGCGCTCTCGTGGAGCCGGCGGCGCTCGCCATCGCCGACTGGCTTGACTCGGCACGCCGCAGGGCGTAACCGCGCCCCAAACCGGGAACGCGTCAGCATTCCGGTCCTGATCCCGTCAGGATCGCCCCCCGTCAGCGAGGTTTCGCCCACGGGGGTCATGGCGCATTTCCGGCACGCTCCCTACCTTCGGGGGCACCAGAGACGAAACAAGGGGGCCCCCAGCCCATGTTCGAGAACCTTTCAGAACGCCTCGGCGGCGTCTTCGACCGGCTCACCAAGCAGGGCGCGCTGTCCGAGGACGACGTGCGCACCGCGATGCGCGAGGTGCGCGTGGCGCTGCTCGAGGCCGACGTCTCGCTGCCCGTGGCGCGCCAGTTCATCAAGGCGGTCGAGAAGAAGGCGACGGGCGCGGCGGTCACGAAGTCAGTGACGCCCGGCCAGCAGGTCATCAAGATCGTGCATGACGAGCTGGTCCACGTCCTGACCGGCGACGAGGATCCCGGCCGCCTCAAGATCGACAACCCGCCCGCGCCGGTCCTGATGGTCGGCCTCCAGGGCGGCGGCAAGACCACCACCACCGCCAAGATCGCCAAGCGCCTGAAGGAGCGCGAGGGCAAGAAGGTGCTGATGGCCTCGCTCGACGTGAACCGCCCCGCGGCCATGGAGCAGCTCGCCATCCTCGGCACGCAGATCGGCGTCGACACGCTGCCCATCGTCAAGGGCGAGGACCCGGTCGCCATCGCGAAGCGCGCCAAGACGCAGGCGAGCCTCGGGGGCTACGACGTCTACCTCCTCGACACCGCCGGCCGCCTCTCCATCGACGAGGAGCTGATGGCGCAGGTCGAGGCGGTGCGCGACGTCGCCAACCCGCGCGAGACGCTGCTGGTGGTCGACGGCCTGACCGGCCAGGACGCCGTGCACACCGCCGAGAACTTCGACGCCCGCATCGGCATCAGCGGCGTCGTGCTGACCCGGATGGACGGCGACGGGCGCGGCGGCGCGGCGCTGTCGATGCGCGCGATCACCGGCAAGCCGATCCGCTTCGTCGGCCTCGGCGAGAAGATGGACGCGCTCGAGACCTTCGAGCCCTCGCGCATCGCGGGCCGCATCCTCGGCATGGGCGACATCGTGGCCCTGGTCGAGAAGGCGCAGGAGACGCTCGAGGCCGAGCAGGCCGAGCGCATGATGAAGCGCTTCCAGAAGGGTCAGTTCAACATGAACGACCTGAAGGGCCAGCTCGAGCAGATGCTCAAGATGGGCGGGATGCAGGGCATGATGTCGATGATGCCCGGCATGGCGAAGATGCAGAAGCAGCTCGACGAGGCGGGCTTCGACGACACCGTGATCCGCCGTCAGATCGCGCTCATCAACTCGATGACCAGGAAGGAGCGCGCGAACCCCGATCTCCTGCAGGCGAGCCGGAAGAAGCGGATCGCGGCGGGCGCCGGGCAGGACGTGTCCGACCTCAACAAGCTCCTCAAGATGCAGCGCCAGATGGCCGACGCGATGAAGAAGCTCGGCAAGATGGGCAAGAAGGGCCTCCTGCGCGGCGGCCTCGGCGCGCTGATGGGCAAGGGCGCGCCCTCGGCGCTCAAGGACATGGACCCGGGCCAGATGGACCCCGCCGCGATGGAGAAGGCGGCGCGCCAGATGGGCATGGGCGGTCTTCCCGGTCTCGGCGGCGGTGCGCTGCCCCCGGGCCTCTCGGGTTTCGGCAAGAAGAAGTGAGCATGCAGGCCCCGACCCTCGAAACCCCGCGGCTGAGGCTGCGCCCGATGCGCGAGGCGGATTTCCCGGCCTATGCCGCGCTGATGGCGAGCCCGCGCGCGCGGTTCATGGGCGGGCCCTACGACATTCCCGGTGCCTGGGGCAATTTCTGCCATGACGCGGGGTGCTGGCCGCTCTTCGGGCACGGCGCGCTGATGCTGGAGCGGCGCGAGGACGGAGTGACCGTGGGACAGGTGGGCCTGAACGCAGGACCGCTCTACCCGGAGACGGAGCTTGGCTGGATGCTCTACGACGGCCACGAGGGCCGGGGCTACGCCACCGAGGGCGCAGCGCGGCTGCGCGACTGGGCCTGGGGGACGCTGCCGATCGAAACCCTCGTGAGCTACACCCATCCCGACAACGATGCCTCCAAGGCGGTCGCCCTCCGCCTCGGTGCGGTCGAGGACTTGGACGCGCCGAGGCAGGACCCCGAGGACTGCGTCTTCCGCTATCGGAGGGCGGCATGACCGCACGCGCCTCCGAGATGCCGCGCTGCACGCAGCCGCCGGTTGGCCTCGCCGCCCGCGCGGCCGAGGGACACCGCACCTCGGTCCCCGTGCTCGAGACCGGCCGCTTGCGCCTGCGCGCGCCGCGGACCGAGGACCTCGCGGCCTGGACGCATGCCTGGCTCCTCGACTTCGCGGAGGAGGGCGACGGGGCCGAGGACGCCTGGATCGAGTTCAGCTGCTACACCGCCGGCTGGCTCCTGCACGGCCACGGCCTCTGGTCGGTCGAACGGCGCGAGGACGGGACACTTCTCGGCTTCGTCCTTCTCGGCCTCGAATGGGACGACGACGAACCGGAGCTCGGCTACATCTTCCTGCGCGAGCACCAGGGGCAGGGCTACGCGCGGGAGGCCTGCGAAGCGGCGCGCGATTTCGGCCTGTCGCTGCTCGGCACCTTCGTGAGCTACGTCGATCCGGGCAACGCGGCCTCGAACCGGCTGGCACAAAGCCTCGGCGCCACGCGCGACGCCACGGCGGAGGCGCGGATCAACATGGACGCGGACGACGCGATCCACGTCTGGCGCTACGGGAGGGCGGCATGACCGCGCACCTCGCCGATACGCCCGTCCTCGAGACCGAACGCCTGATCCTGCGCGCGCCGCAGGCGTCGGACTTCGACGCCTACCTGCCTTTCTTCACCTCCGAGCGCGCCCGCTTCATCGGCGGCGGCGCGGACAAGGAGGCGGGGCTCGCCTGGCGCGTGCTCGCGATCCTGTCGGGGCACTGGCACCTGCGCGGCTACGGCACATTCGTGCTTGAGGAGAAAGGCACCGGCCGCCCCGTAGGTTCGGCAGGCCCGTGGCATCCCGGCGACTGGCCCGAGCGCGAGCTCGGCTGGTCCGTCTGGAGCGCGGGGGACGAGGGCCGCGGCTACGCACGCGAGGCCGTGACCGAACTTCGCCGCCACGTCTACGCCGTTCTCGGCTGGCCCACCGCCGTCAGCTACATCGACGCGCGCAACGCCCGCTCCCTCACACTGGCGGAGCGGCTGGGCTGCACGCTGGACGAGGCCGCGGCGCGGCCCGCGCGGGACGAGCCGATCCAGGTCTGGCGCCATCCCGCGCCCGCGGAGGTCCTGGCATGAGCGCGTCCATCGTCCCCGTCTTCGAGGAGGGCCGCCTCCGCTACCGCGCGCCGCGGATGTCGGATTTCGAGGCCTACCACGCCTTCTGCGCCTCCGACCGGGCGCGTGGCGTCGGCGGGCCCTACCCGCACCGGGCCGACGCCTTCAACCGCTTGTCGGGCCTCATCGGGCACTGGGAACTGCGCGGCTACGGCCGCTGGATGATCGCCGACCGCGACACGGACGAACCCCTCGGCGTCGTCGGTCCGATGTTCCCCGAGGACTGGCCCGAGCCCGAGATCGCCTGGAGCGTCTTCGAGGCCGCCGAGGGCAAGGGCGTGGCGCACGAGGCCGCGCGCTTCGCGCTCCGCTACGCCTACGGCACGCTCGGCTGGACCACCGCGATCAGCTGCATCAAGGCCGGCAACGACCGCTCCGCCGCACTCGCCCGCCGCCTCGGCGCGGTCTGCGAGGGCGACTACGACCATCCCGCCATCGGCAATGTGCAGATCTGGCGCCATCCATCTCCGACAGAGGCCCGCCCATGAGCCACGCCACCGCCCACACGGACGAGACGGCCCGCGCGGCCGCCCTCCTCAGGGAGCATCGCGAGAGCATCGACCGGCTCGACGCGATCCTCGTCTACACGCTCGGCGAGCGGTTCAAGCACACGCAGGCCGTGGGCAAGCTCAAGGCCGCGCACGACCTTCCCCCGTCCGATCCGGCCCGCGAGGCGGCCCAGATCGCGCGGCTCGAAGACCTGGCGAAGCAGGCGGACCTCGATCCCGACTTCGCCAAGAAGTTCCTCCGCTTCGTGATCGACGAGGTCATCCGTCACCACGAGCGTCATCAATCCTGAGGCCCTCCGGCCTCGCCCCGCCATTCAAAGGAGACCACGACATGGCAATGAAGATCAGACTGGCCCGCGGCGGCTCGAAGAAGCGCCCCTTCTACCGCATCGTCGCAGCCGACAGCCGCATGCCCCGCGACGGCCGCTTCGCCGAGAAGCTCGGCACCTACAACCCGCTCCTGCCCAAGGACAGCGAGGACCGCATCAAGATGGACCTCGACCGCATCAAGCACTGGCTCGACCAGGGCGCCCAGCCGACCGACCGCGTGGCCCGCTTCCTCGAGGCCGCCGGCGTGCTGGCGAAGAAGGAGCGCGCGAACGTCAAGAAGGCCGAGCCGGGCGCCAAGGCCAAGCAGCGCGCCGCCGAGAAGGCCGCGAAGGCCGCAGCGGCCGCCGAGGCCCCCGCGGGCGAGCCCGCAGCCGCCGAGGCCGAATGAGCCTCGGGACGAGGGGCGCCGTCCGGGCGCCCCGCCAGTCCATGACGCGCGCGCGCCCGTCCGAGGATTGCCGAGCCCAGGGACCGCATCCGCGGCGGCGACGGAGCGTCTCGCCATGATCCTCGCGATCCTGGGCCTCGGCGGCGTCGGCCTCTGGTTCCTCGTCGCGGGCGACGGGCCGGGCAAGCTCGTGGGGCTCCTGCTCCTCGGGCTCGCCGGGATCTTCGCCTTCCTTCTCTGGGTCGCCCTCGAGGTGGACCGCCCCGAGCCGTCGCGCTCCGCCCTGCCAATGGAGGCGCGCCGTGGCTGAGCGGGTCTGCGTCGGCGCCATCGCGGGCGCCTTCGGCGTGCGCGGCGAGGTGCGCCTCAAGAGCTTCTGCGCCAATGCCGAGGATATCGCCGCCTACGGGCCGCTCGCGTCCGAAGACGGCAGCCGCAGCTTCGGGATCCGGCTCACGGGCGCGATCAAGGGCGGCCTCGCGGCGCGCCTCTCGGGCGT